>NZ_CP034072.1:1500000-1603622 GCF_003855255.1 Mycolicibacterium nivoides
ACCAGGCTCGGACCGTTGCCGCCGCTACGGATGGACCCGAGTTCGGGCCCGATCATGAGCCGCTACCGGGAGCTGGCGCTGCAGCGGTATGGCCAGGATGTCACCGCGCCGGGCGGGGAATGGACGACGTGGCCATGACCGACACTCTGGTATTGCGGTTCGCCGATGTCGGCATCGCGACCTATGCGAGCCTGCGCGTGGTGGGGGAGCCGCAACGTTCGGTCACCTGGGTGATCGAGGAACCGCACATGCAGGCGGTGGAGGCCGTTCTCAACCCTGCGCTGCCGGACCCGATCGGTACCGAAACCCACGGCGACGCGATTGAACGGGCCGTGACCACAGGCGCGTTCGCCACCGCCGCCGCGGAGCGCGACCTGGCCCTGTTGCTGGGCTCGCACCTGATCGGGATCGCCGGCTGGCAGCTGCTGGCCGACTGCGTCGCCGACGTGCGGCCCGTGCTGTTCGTGACGCCGAGCCCGCGGTTGGGCCGGGTGCCCTGGGCGCAGCTAGCGATGCCGGGTCCCGACGGCTACCGGTTGATGGAGTTGGTGGACGTGCTGATGGCGGTGCCGCCCAACATCGTTCACGCACCGCGCACCCCGGTGCCTTGGCAGGACCGCCTTGGCCGCCCACCGGTGCTGGTGCTGGATCCGCGCATTCCCGGACAGCGGCCGGATTCGGCACTGGGCTCGGTGCTGGGTCGCCCGTCGCCGCAGACTCCGCTGTCGGAGCATTTCGGTGAGCTGGTGGCCGGCCACGCCGTCCTGCCGAAGGTCGCCGAGACCGTCGAGCTGTTCCGTCGCACCGATACCGACCGGCGCTGGTTGGCCGACGCGTGCGCCCAGGACCCGAGCCGGCTGCTCTACGTCGGGCACGCCAGTGCGGCTGACGGTGCCACCGGGCATGCCGACCGTGCGGCGCTGCATCTGGCCGAAGGCCGGCCGCTGACAGCGGGGGAGATGATCGCCGCGCGGCTGCGCATCCCTCCCCGAGTGGCCTTGCTGGCGTGCGCATCCGGGGGTGACTACCGGTTCGACGAGGCGGCCGGGTTGGTCGCCGCCATGATCCTGGGCGGCGCGCAGTTGGTCACCGCGACGCTGTGGTCGCTGCCGACCGCCGCCGGCTTCCGGCAGTTCGGCAATGCACCCGAGGCCGATCCGATGGCGGACACCATCGTCGGGGTGGATCTGGCACATCGCGACGAGAACGCGGGCCTGGCGGTGAACCGCTGGCAGCGCGCCATGATGCGCCGCTGGCGCGATGGTGACATCACCGCCACTCCGCTGCACTGGGCCGCGATGGCCACATTCACCGTCGACGGCGCCCGCTGAATCAGGCCGGGGCCACGCAGACAGCGACGGTGCTCTCGTCACCGGGCCGGTAGTAGGTGTCGATCACGTTGCCGGGTGACACCTTCGCCAGGGCTGTCGCCGGGACCATCGTCCGCTCACGAACCGGGAACTGACCGCCGCCGCAGCGGCTGACGATGAGGTCGAGTTCGATCTCGCGGTAGTCCTCCCGGGTCGCGCCGGTGGCGCGCATCCCGGTGATGATCCCGCGCGATCGGGTTCCGGTACGGATCAGTGCAAGTTGTGTCCCGGTCAGCAATCCCTTGCGGACCAGCATGTGGTCGAACTCGGCCACCAGTTCGCCCAGGGTGACCAGCCGCTCGTCGGCCTCGTCATTCGGGCGGACACACCGTGCCCGGCGGGTGGCGGTCAACACGGCGCCGGTGCACAACAGGCACAGGACGGTGATCAGCACGGCGTCGGTCATGAACCCAAGGTTCCGCCCGGGCCACTGCTACCGAACCCAACTTCGGCTCTATCCTGGTGCCGGTGAGCATCGGGTCCGACACGGCTGGGGCTGAGGCCGGCCCCAATTTGGGCATGACTTCGGCCCAGCCGCGCCGCGCCGTGATCGACCGGGCCTGGCGGGCACTCGGGCCGGGAGTTGAGGTGTTCAGCGGTGACGACGGCGGACCGCTGCGCCGGACCGTCAAACGGATCATCGACCCCCTGGTTCTCAGGCTGCGCAGCAACACCCACTATTCGGCACCGGTGCTTGCCCCGGACGTGGCCGCCGAACTGCACGAGCAGATGGTGCGGAGCGGGCCACATCTGCGCGCCGCCGCAGCCTGGTTCACCGAACTCAAGCAGCAACGCCGGCGCCTTCGCATCACCACGGGCAACGCCCAGGAGCTCTATTTCCCGGTGTGTTTCGAACTCGCGGTGAATCGGGGCGCACCGGCGGTCGACAGCGCGCAGGTGGCGGCCGAGGTGCTGGCCGGTCTGCACGAGGGCCGGGACCGCACGGCGATCGAGGCGCTCAACGGATATGTGGCCGATCCGCAGGTCGTCGACCGCTTGCGTCGCCAACTCGAGCGCAGCTGGGATGACGTGGTCCCGTCGGCCGCGATCACAGGTCCGTTCTTCGCCGGGCTGACCACCGTGCTCGGTCCGGCCGACAGTCACCGTGCCGAGGCGGCCCGGCAGCGGGTGTGGTCGGCGTTGGTGGCCGACGCGACGCCGTACAACCTGGGCGCGGGAGCGCGACGTGCCGAGGCCGGCCTGCCATGGTCGATTGTCGACATCGGACTGAGTTCGATTCAGCCGCAACGGCCGCCGTCGATCAGCGGCCAGGGGGAGGGGGAGCGTCCGCTGGACCGCAGCGTGGTGGACCGGGTGCGGGCGACATTGCGCCGGGCACTGGACCGCGACGAACTGCCCGATCTCCCGCTGCTGTGCGCAGAGGAGGTGGACAGGGCCTGCGCGCCGTGGGGGCTGCTCGCCGAGGACAAACAGGCCGCGCTTCTGACCGGCATCGAGGTGGCCACCGACCTGCACCCGCTCGACGCGTCGGCGTCGGGACGCTATCAACTGTCGGCACGCATCCAGGCCAAGCTGGCCAAGGAGGCCTATGTGCTGCATGCCCGCCGATACCTGGCGGCAGGCACCGCGGTACACCCGCGCCAGCAGCAGGTGATCGACGATCTCGGCGGGTTCGCCCGCCCCTATCTGAGCCGACTGTGGGCACGGCTGCACGGCCGCGACGTGTGGCAGGAGTCCTGCGCGGACATCGACGAACTGCGGTCACTGTTGGAGGGTGTGGCCAGATCGGTCAGCCTCGACCATCGGCAGCGGATCAAGGCGATGCTGGAAGTGCAGGTGGCACAGTGAAATTGGGTGCTGATACCGGCTTGTGGAGCACGGGCCCGCTGGGCCACGGTGCGCCTTTGGCCGCAGTGCTGGAGGTCGGCGGCGCCGTGCTGTCGTGGGTGGTGGATGGGGGCGCCGGCGAACCACCTTCCATCGCATTCACCGACCCTGAGCGTGCGGATTGGTTGTGGCGCGTGCTCGGGGAGCCCGGCCATGTCGCTGTTCTGGACGCACTGCGTCGCGGGGAACCGGGACAACCGCTCGACCTGCCCGGTGTGGAGGTGCTGCCCGGCTCGACGGATGCGTTGCGGCGCCTGGCAATCGGCCACTGGATTCGTCGGTGGTGGCCGGCCAGCGACCGGGACGGGATCGCGGCACTGGAACGCCCGGTGCTCGACGCGGAACTCGCTCTGCTGACGGTGGCCGCCGAGGACTTCTTCAGCGACGACACCCTGGATTCCGATGCGGTGGACCTGCTGGCGCCCCACATGGAGGCGCTGAACTTCCTTGCCGGTCAAGGCGATCCGAGGGTAGCCGAGCTGGTCGGGAAGTGTCGGGAGCTGGCCGCTGAGATCGGGCTGGACTGGCCCGGCACCGTCGTCTCGGCGGCGCGGCAGCAGGACTATGCCCTGGCGGCCGGCGCCGGCGCCGGATCCGATGATGGGGGCCTGATCGCCCGAGGGGTGTCGACCGTCGACTGGGCGGCGGTACCGCCCGGGGTGTTCGACGCCGCCGAGGACACCATCGAGTGGTCGGTGACCGCCGTCGGGGAGGCGACCGCCGTGGTGGTGCAGGTGGCGCTGTCGGGCCCGTATTCATCGGCGGGCATCGGCGTGGAGATGCGTGGCGGCGGCTGCGGCGGCTCCGGTGTCCTCGACGCCACAGGCCGCGCTGTACTGCCGCTGCACGCCCCAGATGGGCAGCCGCTCAGCGAGACCCGTGCGTGGAACCTGGATTGGTCACAGGCCACGGTGCGGGTCGGCGCGGACGGCGTCGACGAGTCGGCGGCGGACCGGGACCGGGTGCGCGCGTTCGCGCGGGCCCGGCTGGCAAGGGCAGTATCCGATTCGCGGCTCGCGGCGGCCGCCGATGCGTTCCTTGCCGAGATACGCGCGGCGGAATCCGATTACTGACCGCTACTTGGCGGCGGTCTGGATGAAGGCCGCCGAGGGCGAGGACTGAGGCAGTCCGATCGCGGGCACCTGCGGGGTGTCGAGGACGCCGGCCAGCCACGGCAGCGCCGCGGTGAACGCGTGACTGGCGAACGGCCAGTCGTGGGTGCCCTGGTGGGTCACCACCGCGCAGGAGATGCCGTGTTTCGAGCCGAGCGCACACAGTGCGTTGGCCGCCTTGGCCTGATCGTTGGCGCGGCCGGCGGGCTTGCCCGCCGTTGACGTGTCGTTGACGTCGAACCAGCCGGCCGTCTGGTCGTACTGGCCGTGCCGGTTGATCACCGTGCTCGGGTCAAAGGCGTCCCAGGCCGCGGAACTCCCGCCGAACAGCCGGTCGACGGTTTGTGCCTTGGTGCCCGAGTTCGGACCGATGTCGCCGGCGATGTCCACGAATGAACTGAACAACTCGGGGTGCATGACTGCCAGGTCCACCGCGCAGGTGCCGCCCATCGACCAGCCGACAATGCCCCAGTTGGCGGCGGCCGGTTTGACGCCGTAGTGGCTGTTCATATAGGGCACAACGTCTTTGGTGAGGTGGTCGGCGGAGTTCCCGCGCTTGCCGTTGACACATTCGGTGTCGTTGTTGAAGGTACCGCCCGGGTCGACGAACACCATCACCGGCGCGTACCCGTGGTGGGCCGCGGCGAAGTCGTCCATCGTCTTGATCACGTTGCCGGCCCGCATCCAGTCGGCCGGGGTGTTGAACTCGCCGCCGATCATCATGACCGTCGGCAGTTGCGGCGCGGGATTGGTGGCGAACCACGCCGGCGGCAGATAGACGTATTCACCGCGATGCCGGAAACCCGAAGCGGTGTTGGGGATCTCGACCGGAACGACGCTGCCCTTGGCCGGGATGGTGCCCTGCCGTTGCATCGCGGCCACCGTGACCTCATCGGTCTGATCGGGTAGCGGACCGGCGGTCAACTGGTTCCACGCGGTCTGTACCCACGGGAAGTAACCCACCCACAGGTTCAGCGCCAGTGCCGTGCACAGCAGAGTCAGCGGTACCGCCATCACCGCGGTGCCACGCTTCCACCACCGGCTGCCGCGCCACCCGGCGAGCATGACCACGACCGCGACGCCGGTGAGCGCGATCCACACCCACAGCGAGCGGGGCGCAGGGTTGCCCGCCAGCCCCTCGGAATCGATGTACCAGTTGGTGCCGGCGACCAAGATGCCGCCCACCACGGCGGCCAGCGGCAGCCAGATGAGCGCCCAGCGGCGGGTACGCCAGCCGATTGCGGCGATCAGTACCACGGCGGTGATGACTTGGATGCTGGTCGGA
The DNA here is from genome assembly GCF_003855255.1 of Mycolicibacterium nivoides. Taxonomy (NCBI): domain Bacteria; kingdom Bacillati; phylum Actinomycetota; class Actinomycetes; order Mycobacteriales; family Mycobacteriaceae; genus Mycobacterium; species Mycolicibacterium nivoides. The sequence continues at coordinate 1,505,616 of NZ_CP034072.1, forward strand.
ACCCAGCCGTGCATCAAGGACAGGTGGTGAGTGAACGTCACAACCACATCGTCGCCGCCGAATCTTGGGATCGGCTGTGAAGCGCCTGCTAACGGGGTTTGGCCAGCGGAAAGGGCAGTGTCTCGCGGATGCTGCGGCCGGTGATCAGCATGACCACGCGGTCCACACCCATGCCCAGCCCTCCCGTCGGCGGCATCGCGTACTCCATCGCCTGCAGGAAATCCTCGTCGAGTTCCATGGCTTCGGGGTCACCGCCTGAGGCCAGCAAAGACTGTTCCTGCAGCCGCCGGCGCTGTTCGACGGGGTCGGTCAGTTCGCTGTAGGCAGTGCCCAGCTCGACGCCCCAGGCCACCAGGTCCCAGCGCTCGGCAACCCCGGGAACGCTGCGGTGCGGCCGGGTGAGCGGCGACACCGACGTCGGGAAATCCTTGTAGAACGTGGGTTCTTCTGTGCGGTCCTCGACGAGGTGCTCGTACATCTCCAGCACCACGGCCCCGGTATCCCAGTGGGTCAGGTACGGGATGTGCGCCGCATCGCAGAGCCGGCGCAGCGTGGCCAGATCCGTCTCGACGGTGACCTGCTCGCCGAGGGCTTCCGACACCGCGTCGTGCACTGTCTTGACCGCCCACGGACCCGAGATGTCGACCGGTTCGAGAACTCCGTCGGCCCGCGGCCGCTGGAAGACCTGGGCGCCGTTGGCGGCCTGGGCGGCATTCTGGATCAGCTCGCGGCAGCCGTCGATCCACACGTTGTAGTCGGCGTGGGCCTGGTAGGCCTCGAGCAGGGTGAACTCCGGGTTGTGACTGAAATCCACCCCCTCGTTGCGGAAGGCCCGGCCGAGTTCGAAGACCCGCTCGACACCGCCGACACACAACCGCTTGAGGTAGAGCTCGGGTGCGATCCGCAGATACAGGTCCAGGTCGTAGGCGTTGATGTGGGTCAGGAACGGCCGGGCGTTGGCGCCGCCGTGGATCTGTTGCAGGATCGGGGTTTCCACTTCGAGGAAACCCTTGGCGTACAACGTCTCCCGGATGGCGTGCAGGGCGCCGCTGCGGGCCCGGATCAAGTCCCGCGCCTCGGTGTTGACGGCCAGGTCCACGTAGCGGGCCCGTACCCGGGCCTCCTGGTCGGTCAGGCCCTTCCACTTGTCCGGCAACGGCCGGAGGCATTTCCCGATCAATCGCCAACTGTCGACCAGCAGCGAGTGGGTGCCGTTGCGGCTCCGCCCCATCGAACCGCTGACCTCGATCAGATCGCCGAGGTCGATGGTCGCGGTGAAGTCGGCGGTGCCGGCCTGCGTCAGGCGGGCGTTGTCGAGCAACAGCTGGACTTCACCCGACCAATCGCGCAGTTGCGCGAACAACACGCCGCCGTAGTCCCGGACCCGCAGGATCCGCCCGGCCACGCTCACGCTGTCACCCTCGGCGGATTCGAGTGCGGCCGCGACGGTATGGCTGGGGGCCTGGCCCACGGGATAGGCGTCCACACCGTCGGCCTGCAGCTGGCGCAGCTTGGCCATCCGGACCCGGACCTGCTCGGGCAGCCGTTGTTGCTCGTCGTCGGTGAAATCGTCCCGCAGGCCATTGCGGTCCGGAGCACTGCCGTCATGGTGCAATCGGCCCGAATCCACCAGATCGGCCGGGGCCGCGACGTGTTCACCGGTGTGCTGCTTGTTTCGCCGGGAGAACGGCAGCACCAGGAAACCCTCGGCGATCACCGAGGCCACCCCGACCCGCGGGATCAACCGGGCATCCTCGTAGCAGGCGTACCGCGGGACCCACTCGGGCTGGTACTTCATGTTCGAGCGGTACAGCGTCTCCAGTTGCCACCACCGGGAGAAGAACACCAGCAGCGCCCGCCAGAGCCGGGCCACCGGACCCGCACCCAGCTGCGCGCCCTGCTGGAACGCCGACCGGAACATCGCGAAGTTCAATGAAATCCGGCTGACCCCAATGCCTTCGGACTGCATGCACAGTTCGCTGACCATCAGCTCGATGGTGCCGTTGGGGGATTGGGGGGAGCGGCGCATGACGTCGAGCGAGACGCCGTTGGCGCCCCACGGCACCAGCGACAGCAACGCGACCACCTCGGGCTCAGCGTTGTCCCCGCGCTGCTGCACCGCCTCGACGAGCAGGCAGTCACCGTCGGCCGGGTCGCCGAGCCTGCCCAGCGCCATCGAGAAGCCGCGTTCGGTCTCGGTGTCCCGCCAGGCATCGGCACGCTTGATCACGTCAGCCATCTCGGCCTGATCCAGCTCCCGGTGGCGCCGGATGCGCACCGAGGTCCCGGCCCGCCGGGCCCGGGTGACCGCCTGGCGCACCGCACGCATGTCAGGTCCGGACAGCCGGAAGTTGTCGGGATGCAGGATGGCCTCGTCGCCGAGTTGCAGTGCGTTGAGTCCGGCCGCCCGGAACGCCTCGGCCGCAGCCGAACTGGCGCCCATCACGCCCGGTGCCCAGCCGTAGGTCTGGCACAACTGCAGCCAGGCCGCGATCGCCTGCGGCCACGCCTTGGGGTCGCCGACCGGATCGCCGCCGGCAAGGCACACACCCACCTCCACGCGATAGGCGATCGCGGCGCGCCCGTTGGGGGCGAACACCACCGACTTGTCACGCCGGGTGGCGAAGTACCCCAACGAGTCGTTCTTGCCGTAGGCCTCCAACAACCCGCGAATCGCCGACTCGTCCTCACCGGTCAGCGCATTGGAGGCGCGTTGCGACTGGAACAGCACGACCGCGGCCGCCATCAGTGCCAGCGCGCCGAACAAGCCGAAGATCGCGTTGAGGAAGGGGTGCGAGTAGCCCTCGAAGACCTCGGTCGGGACGGTGGCGAAGCCGCTCACCCGGTTGACGGCGTACAGCAGCCGCCACTCCGGCGCCAGGGTGCCCGGGAACAGTTCCAGCAGTGCCCACGCGGCCAGGATGCCGATCGCCATGCCCGCGACCAGGACGACGGCGGATTTGAGCAGTGCGCCCCGGCGCACTTTGGCCCAGAACTGGTTGCGGGCCAACACCAGGCAGACGATGGCCACCACGTGGAACGCCAGGCCGATGACCTCGCCGACGTCCTCGGCCAGCGGGTCACCACCGGTGGCGAGATCCCCGAGGTTCCAGCCGATGGCGCCCACCATGTAGAGCACCAGGATCCACCAGGCGATCCGCTTGCGGGCGGCGAGTGCCGCGGCCAGCAAAGCCAGCACGAAGGCCCACGAGAAGCTCGTGTCGGGAAAGTTGAAGATGTAGGCGTTGACGAACTCTCGCGGCACCTGGATCAGCCAGCGCACCGTTTGAGACACGCTGGCGATCAGCGACAGGGTCGCGATGACCCCGACGGTCCAACCGGCTGCTGCGGGAACCCAGGAGAACCTCGACGCGGGCTGGACTCCGGTGCGGCGGCCGCGGCTGATAACGGTCATACGCCCGGAGAATAGGCGGTCAAACCGTCAATTGGGTCGATCGCGCGCACAGACACCGCCCAGGTGATTACCAGACCGGGCCGGTGTACTTCTCGCCTGGGCCTTTGCCCGGTTCTTCAGGAGCCGCGCTGGCTTCGCGGAACGCCAACTGCAGGCTCTTCAGACCGTCGCGGACGGGGCCCGCGTGCGGTCCCAGGTATTCGGCCGATGCCGTCACGAGCCCGGCAAGTGCGGTGATGAGCCGGCGGGCCTCGTCAAGATCACGGTGCGGGCTATCCTCGGGATCCTCGGATGACAGTCCGATCTTCTCGGCCGCGGCGCTCATCAACATGACCGCCGCCCGGGTGATCACTTCCACTGCGGGAATGTCTGCCAGTTCCCGTACCTGCGGCGTAGCGTCGTCGGGCGTTTCTGTCGGATCGGTCATGCCTGCTAGACTGTCATGCGCGACCGTCCCGGCTTATGTCAGGGACAGCAAGTGGAGTCCCACTCCCACCGTTGGCCACACTGGTACAACGGTCCGGTCGCCGGTGTCCTCGGACACCGGTTCTGTGCTCCAGCATTGGAGGTGCAGGCGGCGCAAGCCGTGATCGGTCGGCATTGGGCCCTGCTGTGAGCAGGGCTTTTCTGTTCTACAGGGCAGAAGTGCAGATGGGTGGGTCTCCTCAGCAGACCCAACATAGGAGGCCCCATCAGCACTGAGACCCGCGTCAACGAGCGCATTCGTGTACCAGAAGTCCGCCTGATCGGACCAGGTGGCGAGCAGGTAGGCATTGTGCGCATCGAAGACGCCCTCCGCGTCGCCGCGGATGCCGATCTCGACCTTGTCGAAGTAGCTCCTAACGCCAGACCTCCGGTCTGCAAGATCATGGACTACGGCAAGTTCAAGTACGAGACGGCTCTCAAGGAGCGCGAGTCTCGCAAGAACCAGCAGCAGACCGTCGTCAAGGAACAGAAGCTGCGTCCCAAGATCGACGATCACGACTACGAGACGAAGAAGGGCCATGTGGTCCGCTTCCTCGAAGCCGGGTCCAAGGTCAAGGTGACCATCATGTTCCGCGGACGCGAGCAGTCCCGGCCCGAACTCGGGTACCGGTTGTTGCAGCGGTTGGGCGCAGATGTGGCCGAGTACGGCTTCGTCGAGACCTCAGCCAAGCAGGATGGCCGCAACATGACGATGGTGCTGGCACCGCACCGCGGCGCGAAGACTCGCGCCAAGGCGGCGGAGCAGGCCGAGCGCCCCGGCGGGCAGCAGGCCGCACCAGAAGAACCAGACGTAACGCAGAACTAGTTTCAAGACAGAACTGAGGATTCATGCCCAAGGCGAAGACCCACAGCGGAGCATCGAAGCGCTTCCGCAAGACCGGGACCGGCAAGATCGTGCGCCAGAAGGCTGGCCGCCGCCACCTGCTGGAGCACAAGGCCACCAAGCGCACCCGCCGGCTTGACGGCCGCACCGTGGTTGCTGCCAATGACACCAAGCGTGTCAACAAGTTGCTCAACGGCTAGATCTGCCGCTCCCCGTACCGAACGAGAATAGGAACATCCCATGGCACGCGTGAAGCGCGCACTCAACGCCCAGAAGAAGCGGCGTACCGTACTCAAGGCCTCGAAGGGCTACCGGGGCCAGCGGTCCCGCCTGTACCGCAAGGCCAAGGAACAGCAGCTGCATTCGCTGACCTACGCCTACCGGGACCGCCGGGCTCGCAAGGGTGAGTTCCGCAAGCTGTGGATCTCGCGTATCAACGCCGCGGCCCGCGCCAACGACATCACCTACAACCGCCTGATCCAGGGCCTCAAGGCCGCAGGCGTCGAGGTCGACCGCAAGAACCTGGCCGAGATCGCCGTCAGCGATGCCGCCGCGTTCACCGCGCTGGTCGAGGTCGCCAAGGCCGCCCTGCCCGAGGACGTCAACGCGCCCTCCGGAGAGGCCGCCTGACGCTCACCGAGCGTTCTGCCCGGGTGGCAGCTGCGGTCAAACTGCAGCGCCACATCGGGCGCCGCCGCGCCGCACGCTTCCTTGCCGAGGGTCCCAACCTCGTCGAGGCCGCGTTGCGGCGCGGACTTGTTTCCGAGGTGTTCGCGACCGAGGCCGCACTCGACCGCTTCGGTGCGCTGCTCGCCGATGCGCCGGTGCAGCTGGTCACCGAGCGTGCGGCGAAAGCCCTGTCGGACACCGTGACCCCGGTCGGTCTGGTGGCGGTGTGCCGACTGCCGGAGGTCTCACTCGATGAGGTTCTGGCCACCGCGCCCCGGTTGATCGCGGTACCCGTGCAGATATCAGAGCCGGGCAACGCCGGTACGTTGATCCGCGCTGCCGACGCGATGGGCGCCGACGCCGTGGTGCTGGCCGGCAACAGCGTCGACCCGTACAACAGCAAGTGCCTGCGCGCGTCGGCCGGCAGCATCTTCTCGGTGCCGGTGATCAGCGAGCCCGACGAGGCCGCCACCGTTGCACGGTTGCAGGCCGCGGGGTTGCAGGTGCTGGCCACCACGATCGACGGCGAGGCCAACCTCGACCACATCGATCTGACGCCGCCCACGGCCTGGCTGTTCGGCCCCGAAGCCCACGGCCTGCCAACCGAATTGGCCGCGGCCGCCGATCACCGGGTGCACATTCCGATGCCCGGGCATTCCGAAAGTCTCAACATCGCCTCGGCGGCGTCGATCTGCCTGTATCAGAGCGCTCGCGCCCACCGCGCCGGCTAGGTCCGGCCGCGTTCTCCGCCACAGCGCTTCACACGTGGAGCCGGACGGTTCGCGGTGATACACCGTGACGAGATCTACGCCGAGCACATCGACCCGTTGGTGGCCGAACACCGTGCGGGTCAGACCACCAGCCAGATCAGCCCCGCCATGGCGAACCCGACCACCGACAAGATGGTCTCCAGCACTGTCCATGTCTTGAGGGTGTCCTTCACCGACATGTTGAAATACCGTGACACGATCCAGAATCCGCCGTCGTTGACGTGGCTGGCGACGATGGAGCCGGCGGACACCGCGACCACGATCAGGGCGATCTGAGCCGGGCTGTAGTTCCCGGCGGCGATGGACGATTCGATGATGCCAGCCGTCGTCACGATCGCCACCGTCGCCGAGCCCTGCGCGATCCGTAGCGCACAGCTGATCAGGTAGGCCGACAGGATCACCGGCAGGCCGATGGCGGTCATGGAGTCGGCGAGCGCGGTGCCGATTCCGGTGGCGCGCAACACCGCACCGAAGAACGCACCGGCGCCGACCACCAGCAGGATCATGCCGACCGGCCGCAGGGACGCCGCGCTGATCTTGCCGAGCTCCGTGGCGGAGATGCCCCGGCGGATTCCCAAGAGGTAGAGCGCGAGCAGCACCGCGATGGTCAATGCGACGGCCGGGGTACCGACGAGGGTCAGGATCGACAGCAGGCGGCCGCCGTCGAGCATGACGTCGGCGATGGTGGCGGCGAGGATCAGTGCCATGGGGGCCAGGATGATGAACGCGATGAGCCCGATCGACGGGGGATTGGCGGTGTCGGCCTCGTCCTCCTCCGGGATGAACTCGTCGGGCACTTCGACCTGGACCCGTTTCCCGATCCACGAGCCCCACGCCACGCCGCTGACGAACCAGGCGGGGATACCGCAGGCCAGGCCCATGATGATGAGCCAGCCCAGGCTGACGTGCAGCAGGCCGGCGGCAGCGACCGGACCAGGGTGCGGCGGGAGGAAGGCGTGCGTCATCGACAGGCCGGCAAGCATCGGCATCGCATACATCACCAGCGATTTACCGCCGCGCTTGGCCGCCACGTACACCAACGGAGCCAGGATGAAGATGCCGATGTCGAAGAAGATCGGGATACCGAGCACGACGCCGGTGATGCCCATGGCGAGCGGAGCGCCCTTGGGGCCGAACAGGTTCAGCAACCGGGTGGTCAGCGCGTCGGCACCGCCGGACCTCTCGAGCATCGCTCCGAGTACGGTGCCGAGCCCGATGATCACGGTGATGTGACCGAGGATGCTGCCGAAACCCTTCTCCAACAACGAATCCGATGCTTTCGCCGGGGTCCCGACCAGGTCGGTGACGGGGATCCCCGCGATCAGTGCGACCGCGATGCCGACCACGATCAGTGCGATGAACGGTTCGAGTTTGAGCTTGATGATCAACAACAGGAGCATCGCGATGGACACCGCGGCCAGCGTCAACAGGCCGGCCGTGTCATGTTGCAGCCAGTGCACGAACGAGGTCATGGATCCTCCGGGACGGGGACTCGGGTGGTGGGGCCGGCTTCAGTGGGACAGCGCGGCGACGAAACTGCGTGCCCGGCCGGTGATTTCGTCCCAGTTTCCGGCGGCGACATGGGCCGGTGAGACCACGCCGGTTCCCGCGCACACAGCGAGGGCGCCCGCGTCCAGATAGGACCGGGCATTGCCCTCGTTGATCCCGCCGGACGGTAGCAACTCGACGTCCGGGTACGGCCCGCGCAGGTCGGACAGGTACTTGGGGCCCACGCTGCCGGCCGGGAAGATCTTCACGGCCGCGGATCCGAGATCGACCGCCTGTGCGACCTCGGTGGGGGTGAGGGCACCGAGGAACACCGGCACCGAATTGGCGGTCGCGACCTCGGCGACCTCGGGGCGCAGGCCGGGGGTGACCAGGAACCGTGCGCCGGCGTCGATGGCGGCGCGGGCCTGATCGGCGGTCATCACGGTGCCGACGCCCAGCATGATCCCTGCCTCGGACACCGATTCGGCGCAGGACCTCAGGTGGTCCAGTACCCCGGGGGTGGTGAAGGTCAGCTCGACCGTGCGGATACCGCCCTCCGCGATCGCGTGGCACAGATCAGCCGCGTCGGGAATGGTCTCGGCGCGGACCACGCTGAGCACGCGATCCGACCGCAACACGTCGAGCGCTGTCATTGCACACCTCCATCCATGCCGCGTCGCAGCGACCGTCCAGCTGTCACCCCGGTGAGCTCGCCGTCATCGAGTGCGAACTGTCCGCGCACCAGGACATGGGTGAATCCCGTTGCAGCCGTGCGGGGTCGGTCGTATGTGGCGGTATCGGCCACCGTATCCGGATCGAACAGCACCAGATCGGCCGCGAAACCGGGACGGATGAATCCACGGTCGGTCAGCCGCAGCCGGGTCGCCGCCCGTCCGCTGAGGTGGCCCACGCATTCCTCCAGCGAGAACAATCCGAGGTCGCGGCAGTAGTGCCCCAGGTACCGCGCGAAGGTTCCCCAGCCGCGGGGGTGCGGCTTCGACCCGATCAGCAACCCGTCACTGCCCCCGGTGTGCCGCGGGTGCCGCATGATCGCCTGCACGTTCTCCTCGTGCCCGACATGCTGCAGGATCCCGCTCCCGAGTTCGTCGCGTAGCAGGATGTCGATGCAGACATCGAACGCATCGCGGTCCTCTGCCGCGGCGATCTGTGCGATGGTGCGGCCCACGTAGTGATCCAGCTCGTCATGGTTGACTCCGCTGATCTCGATGGTGTCCCACTCGGCGATCACGCCGTGACAGCCGTCGGAGCCACTGACCTCCAGATGTTCGCGGATACGGGCCAGCGCGGCGGGATCGGTCAGCCGGGCGATCGTCTCTTCGGTGCTGCCCGCCGACGCCCAGCTGGGCAGGATCGCCGACAGCGTGGTTGCTCCGGGCAGGTAGGGGTACGTGTCGAGGCTGATGTCGGCACCGGCGGCGGTGGCCGCCTCGAGCAGGGTCAGAAGTTCGGGCGCCCTTCCCTTGTTCGGGCCGAAGTTGAGCGTGGCGTGAGCCAGGTGCAGTGCGCACCCGGATCTTTCGGCAAGCTCGACCATCTCGGCGTAGGCCTCCATCGCGCCGGCACCGTAGGACCGGTGGTGTGGGGAGAAGTAGCCGCCGTAGGACGCCACCGTCCGGCACAGCGCGAGAAGTTCGTCGTTGTCGGCGTACATGCCCGGCGTGTAGGTCAATCCGGCCGACAATCCGACGGCGCCTTCGGTCATGGCCTGGGCCACGATGGTCTGCATCTGCGCGATCTGTTCGGCAGTGGCGGGAATGTCATCCCAGCCGACGACCAGTGCGCGCACCACGCCGTGTGGGATGAGATAGGCCACGTTGGTGGCGATTCCGCGATCGAGACGGTCCAGATACTCCGCCACCGACCGCCAGTCGAAGTCGAAGTCGATCGGGTCGGTGTTCCAACCGGCGATCTTGCGGCGGAGGACGGCGAGCACCTCGGAGGTCACCGGTGCATACGACAGCCCGTCCTGCCCGAGTACCTCGGTGGTGACGCCCTGGGTGATACGTGACGGATGCACCGGGTTGAGCAGGATCTGCAGATCCGAATGTGCGTGCATGTCGATGAACCCGGGCGCGAGTACCAGTCCGGCGGCGTCGATCACGCGGTCGGCGGCCGGTGAATCACCGGGATCGGTGATGATGGCGGCGATGCGCTCATCATCGATCAGCACATCGGCGGCATACCGAGCGGACTCGGTGCCGTCGATGACGGTGGCGGAGCGGATCAACGTGCGCATCACAGGCTCAGAAGTAGGTGCGGATCAGGTCGACGACGACGGGATCCGTCTCGTTCTGCGCCACGACGGGGATCCATCGCCACTTGTCGAAAGCGGTACAGGGGTGGGAAAGTCCCAGTCGCACAACGTCGCCCACGCGGATATCGGAGTCGGTCGGGATGGTGAGGAAGGCGTGCTGGTCGTTGACGGCCACGATCTCCGCATTCGTGAGCGGACGTGCGGGTGCGCCGAGCTGGGAGGCGACCAGTTGGGGCGTGGGCAACCCCTCGTCGAATGGGACATCCCGCTTCCCGGCGTCCAGCAGTGCCAGCCGGGGTTCGGGGCGTGACACCACCCGCGCCCAGGTGTGCATGGCCGAGCGCAGCCGGTAGTTCTCACCGCCGCGGCCGAACGGCGTGATCCCGGTGTAGAAGCCGTCGTCGTGGATGATGTAGGCCCCGGCACGGACCACGACGTGTGTGCGGCCGCCGGCCAGCGGGGCCAGGACTTCTGCCACGAGATCGAAATAGGCACTGCCACCGGCGGTTACGTACACATCGGCCTCGGCAGGGTAGTGGCCCTCGGTTTCGATGAGCCGGTGCAGCCGAGCCATTTCCTCCAGGTAGTGCCGAACGCGGGACAGTGACGCCTCGGACGCGTCGTGCGCCAGCGATCCCTCGTAGCCGCACACCCCGGCAAGGCGCAGATTGGCGGAGGCCGCTATCCGTGCGGCCACCGCCGCAGCCTCGTCGACCGAGCGGGCTCCGGTCCGCCCACCGACCTCGCCGAGTTCGACCAGTACCGCAATCGGCCGGGCCACCCGGGTGTCGGACAGTGCCGCGTCCATCGCATCGACCGTGGCTGCCGAGTCCGCCCAGGTGAGTACCTCAAGATCGGGCCGGGCGGCCATCTCGCCGGCCAGCCAGCGCAGCGCGGCCGGGTCGACCAGTGCATTGGCGAGCAGGATGCGCCGAACGCCGAAGTTCACCGCGACGCGGACCTGGCTCGGCGTGGCAAGGGTGATACCCCATGCGCCGCTGCGCAATTGACGGTCCCACAGCACCGGCGACATGGTGGTCTTCCCGTGCGGTGCCAGTTCGACCCCGTGAGCTGTGCACCAGGCCGCCATGGCGGCCACATTGTCTTCGATGGCCGAATCGTCCAGTGTCATCACCGGTGTGGTGAAAGCCGACAGGCGGGGCCGGGTGGCCAGGAACTCCGCGGTGGTGAGGCCGTCGGCCTCGACCGGAAGGGCCTTGTCCAATTCCGACAGGCGCTCGGCGCGGAGGGCGTCCCACGCCCGACTGTCCGGCGTGGGCTCGCCTCGCGTCGTCATGCCGATCGTGTCCTCCATGGTGATTCGGGTGCGTCGAGAGCATCAGAACGGTGTGAGCTGCTGCGTTGCACCTGTTGCAATCAGGGTTGCATTTTATGGTGTGACCTGTTTAACATGACACACAACACCGCGTCAATCGTCTCGATCCCGAAGGACAGCAGTGCCCGAATTGCCCACAGACCCCGTCGGCGGAGTCGCCTGCCTCGGCGAACCGCTGGTCCTGGCTGGTGCGGACACCGAACTGCACCTGGCCGGTGCTCAGGCTGAACTGCACCTGGCCGGTGCTCAGGCTGAACTGCACCTGGCCGGTGCGGAAGCCAACGTCGCGGCCGGACTCGTCGCCTGGGGCATCCCCGCCTCCTTCGTCGGCCGGCTGGGCGACGACGAGCACGGCGCACTGATCAGATCCGAACTGATCGAACGCGGCGTCGACATCTCCGCGGTCGAGATCGACCCGACCCGGCCCACCGGGTACTACTCGAAAGTGACCGCACCCGACGAGGTGGGGGAGCCGCGCAGTGTCAGCAGATACAGCAGGGCAGGCTCGGCGGCCTCCGCGATGGAACCCGGATTCCTGGACTCGGAGGCGGTCCTATCCGCATTCGGGCGCGCATCGGTCGTGCACTGCAGCGGCATCACACCCGCCCTGTCCGATACCTGCCGGTCCATGATGCGCCGGTTGCTGACGGACCGGCCGGGCATCACCGGGCTGGTGAGCTTCGATGTCAACTGGCGCGAACAGCTCTGGCCCGACGGTGATCCGGCCGAGGTGATCGCCCTGGCCAACCTGGCCGACATCGTGCTGGTGGGCGCCGACGAGGCGATCCGGGTCGCGGGCACCGACGATCCGGTTGCGTTGCGTCGCATCCTGCCGAATCCGGAGACATTGGTCATCAAGGATGGTGCGGAGCAGGCGATCGCGGTGGATCGGACCGGCGAGGTGATCGTCGTCCCGGCGCTGCGCGTCGATGTGGTCGAGCCGGTGGGCGCGGGCGATGCCTTCGCGGCGGGATTCCTCAGCGGCGTTGTGCTGGATGAGGATCCGGAATCATGCCTGCGGCGCGGCCACATCGGAGCCGCCGTCACCCTGACCGTCGTAGCGGATTCGGCGCCGCCACCGCCCGACGCGTCGATCGAACATCTGCTCATCTGCACGGACGGAGAGTGGGCCGCGACGAGGGTCAGCGAGGTCGGATTCTTCGTGTGCGGGAGCAGGCGGTGAGCCAGAGCGTCGCACGGGCGTTGCATCTGTTGATTCAGCTGGGCAACGGTCCGGCCAGCCTGGACGAGCTCGCAGCCGCCACCGATGTGCACAAGACCACCGTGATGAGGCTGCTGCGCACATTGTCCGACGAGCGGTTCACGTTCCGCGACAACAACAATCGCTATCACCTCGGATCAAGGGTCTTCGAACTCGCCGCCCACGGCACCGATCAGCGGGAGATCCGTCAGATCGCCTCGCGTCATCTCGTCGAGTTCAACCGCGAATACGGCCGCACCACCCACCTCGCCGCCATGGAAGGCGGCGACATCGTGTATATCGACAAGCTCGAATCACACGATCAGATCCGGATGTACTCGCGCATCGGCCTGACCGCCAACCTCAACTCCACGGCCGTCGCCAAGGTGATCCTCGCCGACCTGCCCGATGCCGAACTGCGGCGGATCGTCGCGACCATGGACTTCACCCGGCGCACGGCCAACACCATCACGACGCCCGAGGCGTACCTGCGAGAGATCGAGACCGTGCGGGTTCAGGGCTGGGCGCACGACCGCGAAGAGAACGAGCCGTCGATCAATTGCGTGGGCTCACCGATCCGCGGTGCGAGCGGCCGTGTCGTCGCGGCGGTTTCGGTGTCGGTGCCCGACGTCGTGCTCCCGTTCGAACAGGTCCTTGAACTTCTGCCGCCGTTGCAGGCGGTGTGTGAACGCATCTCTGCCGAATGCGGCTATCGGCCCTCGTAACTCGACCGGAAATCATCGAAAAACACCGAAAGCAGAGGAGATTCCACCGTGTCCGATTCCCAGGTCATCCGTACCGATGACGCACCGGCGCCGGCCCACACCTTCAGCCAGGGCATCCGTAAGGGCGGACTCCTGCAGGTGTCGGGCCAGGGTCCGATGGACCCCGCCACCAACACCTACATCGGTGAGGGTGATGTGCGGACGCAGACCCGTCGCACGCTGGAGAACGTCAAGGCGATCCTGGCGGCGGGCGGCGCCGGTGTCGACGATGTCCTGATGTTCCGGGTCTACCTCACCAAGCGCGAAGACTTCGCGGCCATGAATGACGTGTACGGCGAGTTCATCGCCGAGAACGTCAAGTCCGACCAGCTTCCATGCCGGACAACGGTATTCGTCGACCTCCCGCACGAGGTCATGCTGGTGGAGATCGACGCGCTGGCCGCCGTGGGCTAACTGAGCAGACCGCGTGCCACGTGGGTGATCTGCACCTCGTTGCTGCCGGCGTAGATCATCAACGACTTGGCATCGCGGGCCAACTGCTCCACCCGGTACTCGGTCATGTAGCCGTTGCCGCCGAACAGCTGCACTGCCTCCATGGCGACGTCGGTGGCGGCCTGCGAGCAGTACCACTTGATCGCAGAGGCCTCGGCGAGGGAGATCGGCACCCCCTTCTCGCCGGATTCGATGACCCGGAACAGCATGTTGCGCACATTCATCCGGGCCACTTCCATGTTGGCCAGTTTGAGCTGGATCAGCTGGAACTGGCTGATCTCCTGGCCCCACAGGGTGCGTGTCTTGGCGTAGTCGACGCTCAACCGCAGGCATTCCTCGATCACGCCGAGTGCCATCGCGGCCACCCCGATGCGTTCGGCCGAGAAGTTGGACCGGGCGCTGGCCCGGCCTTCGTCTGGCCCGTCGGTTCCTTCGGTCTCGCCGAGCAGCCGATCGCGGCCCAGTCGGACGTTGTTGAAGAACAGTTCACCGGTGCGCGAGGAGTGGATGCCCATCTTGCGGAACGGCTTCGACTGCTCGAAGCCCTCCATGCCGCGATCGAGCACAAAGGTCAGCACCTTGCGATTGCGCTTGTCCGCACCATCACCCTCATCGAGCTTGGCGTAGACCACCACGACGTCGGCGTCGGGCCCGTTGGTGATGAAGGTCTTCTGTCCGTTGAGGATGTAGTCGTCCCCGTCACGGGTGACATAGGACTTCATGCCGCCGAACGCGTCCGATCCCGAATCGGGCTCGGTGATCGCCCACGCACCGATCTTCTCGTAGGTCACCAACCCGGGCAGCCAGCGTTCCTGCTGGGCCAGCGTGCCGCGGCTCTGGATGGTCGACACGGTCAGGCCCAGGCTGACGCCCAGCCCGGTGACCAGACCCATCGATACCCGGCACAGCTCGCTGATCACGACGAAACCCATGCCCGGCGACCCGCCGCCGAACATCCCGCTGCGGGCGCCGGACGACTTGCTCTCACCGCTGCGCAGCTTCGCCAGCCGCTTGTCCAGCGACTCCTTGGCGAGGGCATCAATGCCGAACGTGGCGAACAGCTTTCGCACGATCGGATACGGCTCCATGTCGCCGCTCTCGAGCTCATCGAGGTGGGGCCGGATTTCCTTGTCCACGAACTCGCGTACGGCGTCCCGGACAGCTATGTCGACATCAGACCAATCAAGCATCTCGACAGCTTAGACACGTGTCAAAAGTCAGGCCGCGGGGCGTCGGGCCGGGCGTAGCGCCGGTAGTGAGAATGTGGTGTGTACCAGGGCTCCGGCGCGGTCCAGCAGTGTTTTGCGCCGCGACACGTAATGCATGGGAAGCCCTCGCCGGTCGCGGGGCGGGTCCATGAAGCTCGGTGCTTCCACCAGCGGGCCGTCGACCGGCAGCTTGCCGGCCGCGCGGCGGTAGGCCGACAGGGCGCGCGGGTGCAGCCTGATCTCGTCGGGGACCGCGACGAATGCCAGTTCGACCATCTTGCCGAATACCCGCAGCAGAACTTCGTCACCGGGGGTCCAGCGCATTCCGGCCTTCTCCCGCACCGCCGGGTCGAACAGACCGGCTGCGATCCAGCGCTGCGCCCCGACGAGGGGTCTGAACAGCTGGTCCCACACCGGCGTCGGCATCAACACGAACCACGGCTTGGGGATCCGGATGGTGAAGATGTCGAGGGTGGCCCGGTTGATCTCGAGCTCGTCGCGGCACTTGGCGTCCCAGTACTCCTGAAACTCCTCCCAGTCCTTGGGGACTGGCCTCATGCTCATGCCGTACATGCGATACCACTGCACGTGCTCGTCGAACAGTTGACGCTTCTCGGCCTCGGTGAGGCCGCCGCAGAAATACTCCGCGGTCTTGATGATCAGCATGAAGAAGGTGGCGTGTGCCCAGTAGAACGTCTCCGGGTTCAGCGCGTGATAGCGCCGGCCCTGGCCGTCGACACCCTTGATGGTGGTGTGGAACCCCTTGATCTGCGCGCCGGTGTCCGGCGCGCGGTCGCCGTCGTAGACCACGCCCATGATCGGGTACACCGACCGTGCCACGCGCTGCAGCGGCTCTCGCAACAGGATCGAATGTTCCTCGACACCGGCGCCGAGTTCGGGATACATGTTCTGGATCGCGCCGATCCAGACGCCCAGCATCCCGGTGCGCAGGTCGCCGAAGTACTTCCAGGTGAGCGAATCCGGGCCGAGGGGATCGTGCTCGCCGGCGATGGTGGTTCGTGTGGTCATTGCGTCCTCGTTGACTCGTCATGACGTGAATCACAGCTGGACTCAACGATAGTATTGACAACGCACGTTGTCTACGACGCCGCGGCGCGTCGCCGCGCACTGTTATTCGGTGGGTATCGTGGCGCCACAGCGCTGTGACCAGCCGGGTTTGCCGGCGCCGGAGAAGTGTGGGCAAACCCGCTCGTGGCGTGATTGCCGCCCGGTCCGCGCGCCACCTACTCTTGCGCTGTGGATGGCGAGCCGTTCGATGACCCGTCCGGCCGAGTCGGGGATGTCGAGCAGGCGCCGCAGCAGCGCGCGGTTCGGGCACCCGGGTTGCCGGGTCCGCTGGGGTGGGTGCAGCGCACCAACCGCAGCCCGGCCGTCATCGATCTGGTCCGGCGGGTCCGTCGGGCGCTGCCCGGGGATCCGGATTTCGGTGACCGCCTCTCGGTTTCGGGAGAAGGCGGTCCCCGGGCGGCCGCGCGGGTGGCTGACCGCCTGCTGGACCGTGACGCCGCCTCGCGTGAGGTCAGTTTGGGGGCATTGCAGGTCTGGCAGGCGCTGACCGAACGTGTCTCGGGAACTCCGGCCAATCCCGAGGTGACCCTGGTGTTCACCGACCTGGTCGGTTTCAGTTCGTGGTCTCTGCGCTCCGGTGACGACGCCACATTGCGGTTGCTGCGGCGGGTGGCGCAGGTGATCGAGCCCCCGGTGCTGGAAGCCGGCGGTCACATCGTCAAACGCATGGGCGACGGCATGATGGCGGTGTTCTCCGATCCGGGTACCGCCCTGAGGGCGATGCTCGTCGCGCTCGACGGTGTGAAGGGCATCGACATGGACGGCTACGCGCCGCGCATGCGGGTCGGTATCCACACCGGGCGTCCACAGCGCATCGGGTCGGACTGGCTCGGGGTCGACGTCAACATCACGGCCCGGGTGATGGAGCGAGCCGCCAACGGCGGGCTCGTTGTGTCCCACACCACGCTGGAGGGCATCTCCGAAGAGGAGCTGGCCGAACTCGGGGTCAGTGTCAAACGTCAACGACGGCAGATGTTCTCGACCAAGCCGGAAGGCGTGCCCGACGATCTGGTGATGTACCGGGTGAAGACGTCAGGGCCGTTGCCGGCTCCCTGAGCGCTGCCGGAGTGCCCGATCAGCGTGGCCGGTGAGGTAGCTGAGGGTAAAGGCGTTCGAGGTGTGACTCGCCGATCGCCTATGATCGCCGGGTGGCTGAGCAGCCCAGTGATCTCTCAGAAGAAGCCCTGACCAAAGCCGTCAGTGCGGCCCGGCATGCCTTTGAGCTGGCCGGTGACCTTGATGCGTTGGCGCGCGCCAAGACCGAGCATCTCGGTGATCGTGCACCGATCGCCCTGGCCCGCCAGGCGTTGGCGACGCTGCCGAAGGCCGACCGCGCCGACGCCGGCAAACGTGTCAACGTCGCCCGCGGCGAGGCCCAGCGTGCGTATGACGAGCGGTTGGCGGCGCTGCGCGCCGAGCGCGACGCCGCGGTGCTGGTCGCCGAACGCATCGACGTGACGCTGCCCTCGACGCGCCAGCCGCTGGGCGCCCGGCACCCGATCACGATCCTGGCCGAGAACGTCGCCGACACCTTCGTCGCGATGGGCTGGGAGCTGGCCGAGGGGCCTGAGGTCGAGACCGAGCAGTTCAACTTCGACGCCCTGAACTTCCCGCCCGATCACCCGGCCCGCAGCGAGCAGGACACCTTCCAGATCGCCCCCGATGGGTCGCGGCAGGTGCTGCGCACCCATACCTCGCCGGTGCAGATCCGGGCGCTGCTGGAACGCGAGCTGCCGGTCTACGTCGTCTCGATCGGGCGGACCTTCCGTACCGATGAACTCGATTCCACCCACACCCCGGTGTTCCACCAGGTGGAGGGGCTGGCGGTGGACAAGGGCCTGACGATGGCGAACCTTCGGGGCACGCTGGATGCGTTCGCGCGGTCCCAGTTCGGGCCGGAGGGACGCACCCGGTTCCGTCCGCACTTCTTCCCGTTCACCGAGCCGTCGGCCGAGGTGGACATCTGGTTCCCCGGTAAGAAGGGCGGCCCCGGCTGGGTCGAATGGGGCGGCTGCGGCATGGTCAACCCGAATGTGTTGCGCGCCTGCGGTATCGACCCCGACGTCTACTCCGGATTTGCCTTCGGCATGGGATTGGAGCGAACCCTGCAGTTCCGCAACGGAATTCCTGACATGCGCGACATGGTCGAGGGTGATGTCCGGTTCTCGCTGCCGTTCGGAGTCGGTGCCTGATGCGGATTCCGTTCAGCTGGCTGCGTGAGGCCGTTCGTGCCGGCGCGCCCGATTGGGATGCGTCGGTCGAGGAACTCGAGCAGACGTTCATCCGCATCGGACACGAGGTCGAGGAGATCATCCCGATCGGACCGGTGAGCGGACCGTTGACCGTCGGCCGGGTCGCCGAGATCGAGGAACTCACCGAGTTCAAGAAACCGATCCGGGCCTGCAAGGTCGATGTCGGTGTCCAGAATGTCGACGGCGAGCCTCGCGACATCGTGTGCGGGGCGACGAATTTCGCGGTCGGCGACTTGGTCGTGGTGGCGCTGCCGGGAACCGTGCTGCCGGGCGACTTCACCATCGCCACGCGCAAGACCTACGGCCGGGTTTCCGACGGCATGATCTGCTCGGCATCGGAAATGAACCTCGGTGTCGACCAGTCGGGCATCCTCGTGCTGCCCGCGGGCACCGCCGAACCGGGTACCCCGGCCGCCGAGCTCCTCGGCCTGGATGACGTGGTGTTCCACCTGGCGATCACGCCGGATCGCGGTTACTGCCTGTCGGTGCGCGGCCTGGCCCGCGAGATCGCGTGTGCCCACGATCTGGACTTCGTCGATCCGGCCGACGTGGCGCCGCTGCCCGCCGAAGGCGAGGCCTGGCCGCTGACCGTGGAGCCCGGAACAGGCGTGCAGCGCTTCGGGTTACGCCCCGTCACGGGCATCGATCCGGCTGCCGTGTCACCGTGGTGGATGCAGCGACGGCTGATGCTCAGCGGCATCCGCGCCATCTCTCCGGCCGTCGATGTGACCAACTACGTGATGCTCGAACTCGGCCACCCGATGCATGCCCACGACAGCAGCCTGATCACCGGCGGCCTCGCGGTGCGTTTCGCCCGTGACGGCGAAAAGGTGGTCACGCTCGACGATGTCGAGCGCACGTTGAACTCCGCCGACGTACTGATCGTCGACGACGTCGCGACCGCCGCGATCGGCGGGGTGATGGGCGCGGGCACCACCGAGGTGCGCGATACCACCACCGACGTGCTGCTGGAAGCCGCGGTGTGGGATCCGGCAGCGGTATCGCGTACCCAGCGCCGTCTGCACCTGGCCAGTGAGGCGGGGCGCCGTTACGAGCGGTCGGTAGACCCGGCCATTTCGGTTGCCGCACTGGATCGTTGCGCGACCCTGCTGGCCGAGATCGCCGGCGGTACCGTCGCGCCGACGCTCACCGACTGGCGCGCGGACGGGCGCACCGACTGGTCCCAACCGGCCATCGAGATCCCGGCCGACCTGCCCGACCGCACCGCGGGCGTCGAATATGCCGCGGGCACCACGGCACGCCGGCTCACCCAGATCGGCGCCGTTGTAGCTGAAGCCGCTGGTTCCGCTTCGTTGACCGTCATTCCGCCGAGCTGGCGGCCCGACATGCGTCAGCGCGCCGACCTCGTGGAGGAAGTGCTGCGGCTGGAGGGGCTGGAGTCGATCCCGTCGGTTCTGCCCACGGCACCGGCCGGACGTGGCCTGACCGCGGTCCAGAAGCGTCGCCGCGCGATCGGAAAGTCGCTGGCGCTGGCTGGATTCGTCGAGGTCCTGCCCACGCCGTTCCTGCCCGCCGGGGTGTTCGATGCGTGGGGTCTGGCCGCCGACGACCCGCGCCGCAACGCCATCAAGGTGCTCAACCCGCTGGAAGCCGACCGTCCGCAGCTGGCCACCACGCTGCTGCCCGGATTGCTGGAAGCATTGGGCCGCAACGTATCCCGTGGCGCCGCCGATGTCGCACTGTTCGCGATCCAGCAGGTGGTGCATCCCACGGCCGAGACCCGCTCCGTCGAGCGCATCCCGAACGACCGCAGGCCCACCGACGAGGAGATCGCCGGGCTGGACGCTTCGTTGCCGCATCAGCCGCAGCACGTCGCGGCGGTACTCGCCGGGCTGCGCGAGCCTGCCGGGCCGTGGGGTCCGGGTCGGCCGGTCGAGGCCGCCGATGCGTTCGAGGCGGTACGGGTGATCGGCCGGGCTGCCGGAGTGGAGTTCACCCTGCGCGCCGCCCAGGAGTTGCCGTGGCATCCGGGGCGCTGTGCCGAGGTAGTGATCGGCGACCCCGGAAAAGAGATAGTGGTGGGCTACGCAGGCCAGCTGCATCCGGCGGTCGTCGAGCGGACCGGCCTGCCCAAGGGCTCCTGCGCCGTCGAGCTCGACCTCGATGCCGTGCCGATCGTCGAGGTGTTGCCCGCGCCGTCGGTGTCACCGTTCCCGGCGGTGTTCCAGGACATCAGCGTGGTGGTGGACACTGAGGTCGCTTCGGCTGCAGTTGTTGCTGCCGTCCGCGACGGGGCCGGCGAGCTGCTGGAGGACGTCCGGCTGTTCGACGTCTACACCGGTCCGCAGATCGGGGAGGGCCGCAAGTCCCTGACCCTGGCATTGCGGTTCCGGGCTGCTGACCGGACCCTCACCGAGGGCGAGGCCAGTGCCGCCCGCGACGCCGCTGTCGCGGTGGCCGGCGAGCGTGTCGGAGCTGTCCTGCGCGGCTGAGTTTTGAGCGTGAACGTGGGGGCTGTGCACGCATTTGTGGGGTTTTGCGTGCACAGCCCCCACGCTCGACTTTCGCGCCGATTAATGAATTTGCATCTGCATGCATAACAATGCAGAATTGCCGCATGACTTCGATAGCGGTAGCCGGTGCCAGCGGCTACGCCGGCGGAGAGATCCTGCGGTTGCTGCTCGGGCATCCGGCCTACTCTGACGGCCGGTTGACCATCGGGGCGTTGACCGCGGCCTCCAGTGCCGGGACGACGATGGCCGAGCATCATCCGCACCTGTTGCCGTTGGCCTCGCGTGTTCTGGAGCCCACCGACGCCGAGGTGCTGGCCGGCCATGACGTGGTGTTCCTCGGGCTGCCGCACGGTCATTCCGCGGCGCTGGCCGAGCAGCTCGGTCCCGACACTCTGATCATCGATTGCGGTGCCGACTTCCGGCTGACCGACGCCGCCGATTGGGAGAAGTTCTACGGTTCGGCGCACGCCGGCAGCTGGCCCTACGGGCTGCCCGAGCTGCCGGGCGCCCGGGACCGGCTCAAAGGCACCAAGCGCATCGCGGTGCCGGGCTGTTATCCGACCGCCGCGCTGCTGGCTCTGCTGCCCGCGGTGGCCGCCGACCTCGTCGAACCGGCCGTCACGGTCGTCGCCGTCAGCGGCACCTCGGGTGCGGGCAAGTCCGCCAAGGTGGACCTGCTGGGCTCCGAGGTGATCGGCTCGGCTCGCGCCTACAACATCGCCGGTAAGCACCGGCACACCCCGGAGATCGCCCAGGGCCTGCGGTCGGTGACCGACAAGGACGTCACCGTCTCGTTCACCCCGGTGCTGATCCCCACCTCCCGGGGGATCCTGGCCACCTGCACCGCCCGCACCGAGGCATCGGAGGCCGAGGTCCGGGCCGCCTACGAAAAGGCTTACGGCGCGGAGCCGTTCATCCACCTGCTGCCCGAGGGGCAGCTGCCCAAGACCGGGTCGGTGATCGGCAGCAATGCCGCGCAGCTCGCGGTCGCCGTCGATGAGCAGGCGAAGACACTGGTGGCCATCGCCGCCATCGACAACCTCACCAAGGGCACCGGGGGCGCCGCGGTGCAGTCGATGAACCTGGCGCTGGGCTGGCCCGAAACCGAAGGACTTTCGATCGTGGGAGTGGCACCTTGACCGAGTCGACGCAAACCGGGACCGCGCAGACCGCCAAGCTGGTCCGCACCCAGGGTGTCACCGCTCCGGCCGGCTTCCGGGCCGCCGGAATCGCCGCCGGTATCAAGGCATCCGGCGCGCCGGACCTGGCCCTGGTCTTCAACGAGGGGCCGGACTACGCCGCGGCGGGGGTATTCACCCGCAACAAGATCAAGGCCGCCCCGGTGCAGTGGTCGCAGCAGGTGCTGACCACCGGTCGGCTGCGTGCGGTGGTGCTGAACTCGGGAGGCGCCAACGCGTGCACCGGCCCGCTGGGTTTCCAGGACACCCACGCCACCGCCGAGGCCGTGGCCACCGCGCTGAGCGACTGGGGCACCGAGACCGGTGCCATCGAGGTCGCGGTGTGCTCGACGGGCCTGATCGGTGACCGGTTGCCGATGGACAAGGTGCTGGCCGGGGTCACCGAGATCGTGCACGAGATCGCAGGCGGGCTGACCGGCGGAGACGACGCCGCGCGGGCCATCATGACCACCGACACCGTGCCGAAACAGGTTGCGCTGCACCATTCGGCGGAGTCGGGGGAGAACTGGACCCTCGGCGGGATGGCCAAGGGTGCCGGCATGCTGGCACCGTCCCTGGCCACCATGCTGGTGGTGTTGACCACCGACGCCGTCGCGGACGCTGCGGCGCTGGACACCGCGCTCAAGCGGGCCGCGGCACTGACCTTCGACCGGCTCGATGTCGACGGCAGCTGCTCGACCAACGACACCGTGCTGCTGCTGGCATCGGGCGCCAGCGAGATCGCCCCGAGCCAGGACGATCTCAACGAGGCCGTGCTGCGGGTCTGCGACGACCTGTGCGCCCAGCTGCAGGCCGACGCCGAAGGTGTCACCAAGCGCGTCGTCATCACCGTGACCGGCGCCGACACCGAGGACGACGCGCTGGTCGCGGCACGTGTCATCGCCCGCGACAGCCTGGTCAAGACCGCACTGTTCGGCTCCGACCCCAACTGGGGCCGGGTCCTGGCCGCGGTCGGGATCGCCCCGGTCAAGCTGGATCCGGAACGGATCAGCGTGTCGTTCAACGGTTCTCCGGTGTGCATCGACGGTGCCGGTGCTCCGGGTGCCCGCGAGGTCGACCTGTCCGGTGAAGACATCATCGTCGTCGTGGACCTGGGAGTGGGAGGCAACAGTGCTTCCATCAGGACCACCGATCTGTCGCACGCCTACGTCGAAGAGAACTCGGCCTACAGCTCATGAGCCAAGCCATCGAGCGCGGCGTCAAGGCCCAGGTGCTCGCCTCGGCGCTGCCGTGGCTCAAGCAACTGCACGGCAAGATCGTCGTCGTCAAGTACGGCGGCAACGCGATGACCGACGACACCCTCAAGGCGGCCTTCGCCGCCGACATGGTGTTTCTGCGCAACTGCGGCATCCATCCGGTGGTGGTGCACGGCGGCGGGCCGCAGATCAGCGCGATGCTCAAGAAGCTCGGCATCCCAGGCGATTTCAAGGGCGGCTTCCGGGTGACCACCCCGGAGGTCCTCGATGTGGCGCGCATGGTGCTGTTCGGTCAGGTGGGCCGCGAGCTGGTCAACCTGATCAACGCCCACGGCCCCTACGCGGTGGGCCTCACCGGTGAGGACGCGCACCTGTTCACCGCGGTGCGGCGCAGCGTCACCGTGGACGGCGTGGCAACCGACATCGGGCTGGTCGGCGACGTCGAACATGTCAACGCCGATTCGTTGCTGGATCTCATTGCCGCGGGCCGGATTCCGGTGGTCTCCACCATCGGGCCCGATGCCGACGGCGTGGTGCACAACATCAATGCCGACACCGCGGCCGCGGCCCTGGCCGAGGCTTTGGGCGCCGAGAAGCTGGTCATGCTCACCGATGTGGAGGGCCTCTACACCGATTGGCCCGACCGCTCGTCGCTGGTCACCGAGATCGACACGGCTGCACTGACGCAACTGCTGCCGACACTCGAGTCGGGCATGGTGCCCAAGATCGAAGCATGCCTGCGGGCGGTGGCCGGCGGGGTGCCGAGCGCGCACGTGATCGACGGCCGCGTCGAACACTGCGTGCTGGTCGAGCTTTTCACCGATGAAGGAACTGGAACCAAGGTGGTATCGGCATGACCCTCCAGGACCGCTGGGAAGCGGTGATGATGAACAACTACGGCACCCCGCCGTTGGCACTGGCCAGCGGTGACGGCGTCGTGGTGACCGACACCGACGGCAAGTCCTATCTGGACCTGCTCGGCGGTATCGCGGTCAACCTGCTCGGCCACCGCCACCCGGCCGTGATCGAGGCCGTCACCACCCAGCTCAACACGCTGGGACACACGTCGAACCTGTACGCCACCGAGCCGGGCATAGCACTGGCCGAGGCGCTGGTGGGGCATCTGGGAACCCAGGCGCGGGTGTTCTTCTGCAACTCGGGCACCGAGGCCAACGAGGTCGCCTTCAAGATCACCCGGCTCACCGGCAAGACGAACATCGTCGCCGCCCAAGGCGCCTTCCACGGCCGCACGATGGGGTCGCTGGCACTGACCGGCCAGCCGACCAAGCAGGCACCGTTCGAGCCGTTGCCGGGCAACGTCACCCATGTGCCCTACGGCGACGTGGAAGCCCTTGCCGCGGCGGTCGATTCGGACACCGCCGCGGTATTCCTCGAACCGATCATGGGGGAGGGCGGCGTCGTCGTCCCGCCCGCCGGATACTTGGCTGCCGCCCGGGACATCACCACAAAGAACGGCGCGCTACTCGTTCTCGACGAGGTGCAGACCGGAGTGGGGCGTACCGGTGCGTTCTACGCCCATCAGCACGACGGCATCACCCCCGACGTGGTGACCCTGGCCAAGGGGCTCGGCGGCGGACTGCCGATCGGTGCCTGCCTGGCCATCGGGGCGGCCGGTGATCTGCTCACCCCGGGCCTGCACGGCAGCACCTTCGGTGGCAACCCGGTGTGTACCGCGGCCGCGCTGGGCGTGCTCAAGGCGCTGGCCGACGGGGACCTGATCGCACGGGCAGGGGTGCTCGGCAAGACCCTGAGCCACGGCATCGAGGAGCTGGGCCATCCGCTCGTCGATCACGTACGCGGCAAGGGTCTGCTGCAAGGTGTGGTGCTGACCGCACCGAGCGCCAAGGCCGTCGAGGCCGCGGCGCGTGACGCCGGCTTCCTGGTCAACGCCGCGGCTGCCGACGTCGTCCGGCTGGCGCCGCCCCTGATCATCACCGAACCGCAGATCGAGACCTTCCTGTCCGCTCTGCCCGCCGTTCTCGATACCGCTGTGGAGGCTGACTCATGACCCGGCATTTCCTGCGCGACGACGATCTGTCGCCCGATGAGCAGGCCGAGGTGCTCGCCCTGGCGGCCGAGCTGAAGAAGGCGCCGTTCTCGCGGCGCCCGCTCGAGGGTCCGCGCGGCGTCGCGGTGATCTTCGAGAAGAACTCGACTCGCACGCGGTTCTCGTTCGAGATGGGCATCGCCCAGCTCGGCGGCCATGCCGTGGTGGTCGACGGACGCAGCACCCAGCTGGGCCGCGAGGAAACCCTCGAGGACACCGGCGCGGTGCTGTCCCGCTACGTCGATGCCATCGTGTGGCGGACCTTCGCCCAGGAGCGGCTGACGGCCATGGCAAGTGGTGCCTCCGTCCCGATTGTCAATGCGCTGTCCGACGAGTTCCACCCCTGCCAGGTGCTGGCCGATCTGCAGACGCTGGCCGAGCGCCGGGGAGGCGCGGAGGGCCTCAAAGGGTTGAAGTTGACGTACCTGGGCGACGGTGCCAACAACATGGCGCACTCGCTGATGCTGGGCGGGGTCACCGCGGGCATCCACGTCACGATCGCCGCGCCTGCCGGTTTCGAACCGGATCCGCATTTCGTCGACGCCGCCAAGCGCCGTGCGGCCGAGACCGGGGCGACGGTCTCACTCACCGACGACGCGAGGGCCGGGTCCGACGGAGCCGACGTGCTCGTCACCGACACCTGGACCTCGATGGGGCAGGAGAACGACGGCCTCGACCGGGTGCGGCCATTCCGTCCGTTCCAGGTCAACGCCGAGCTTCTCAAGCTCGCCGACCCGGCAGCCATTGTGCTGCACTGCCTTCCGGCGCACCGTGGGCACGAGATCACCGACGAGGTGATCGACGGCCCGCAGAGCGCGGTGTTCGACGAGGCCGAGAACCGGCTGCACGCCCAGAAGGCTCTGCTGGTCTGGTTGCTGGAGAACAGGTGAGTGCACCGACGCGCGCCGGCCGTCAGGCCCGCATCATCGCCCTGCTGTCGTCCAGGCAGGTGAGCAGCCAGACCGAACTGGCGGCACTGCTGGGCCAGGAGGGCATCGAGGTCACCCAGGCGACGTTGTCGCGGGACCTGGAGGAACTCGGCGCGGTGAAACTGCGCGGCGCCGACGGCGGTGTCGGCGTCTATGTGGTGCCCGAGGACGGCAGCCCGGTGCGGGGTGTGTCCGGTGGCACCGAGCGGTTGACCCGCTTGTTGGGGGAGTTGCTGGTATCGACCGATGCCAGCGCTAACCTTGCCGTGCTGCGCACCCCGCCCGGGGCCGCGCATTACCTGGCCAGCGCGATCGATCGCGCCGCCCTGCCGTATGTGGTCGGCACCATCGCCGGTGACGACACCATCCTGATGGTGGCGCGCGAACCGATGACCGGGGCCGAACTTGCCAACACCATCGAAAACTTGAAGTAGAGCTCAGAACAAGGAGATTGCTCATGTCCGAACGCGTCATCCTGGCGTATTCCGGAGGTCTGGACACCTCGGTCGCGATCAGCTGGATCGGCAAGGAGACCGGTAAAGAGGTCGTCGCCGTCGCCATCGATCTCGGTCAGGGCGGCGAGGACATGGACGTCATACGCCAGCGTGCCCTGGACTGCGGTGCGGTCGAGGCGGTCGTGGTCGACGCCCGTGACGAGTTCGCCGACGAATACTGCCTGCCGACCATCAAGGCGAACGCGCTCTACATGGATCGCTACCCGCTGGTGTCGGCCATCAGCCGTCCCCTGATCGTCAAGCACCTGGTGGATGCGGCGCGCAGCCACGGTGGCACCGTCGTCGCGCACGGCTGCACCGGCAAGGGCAACGACCAGGTGCGGTTCGAGGTCGGGTTCGCCTCGCTGGCACCGGAACTGGACGTCATCGCACCGGTCCGCGACTACGCCTGGACCCGCGAGAAGGCCATCGCGTTCGCCGAGGAGAATGCGATCCCGATCAACGTCACCAAGCGCTCGCCGTTCTCTATCGACCAGAACGTGTGGGGCCGCGCGGTGGAGACCGGGTTCCTCGAGGATCTGTGGAACGCGCCGACCAAGGACGTCTACGACTACACCCAGGACCCGACGGTCAACTTCAACGCCCCCGATGAGCTGATCATCAGCTTCGACAAGGGCCGCCCCGTGGCGATCGACGGCCGTCCGCTCAGCGTGCTGGAGATCATCCAGGAGCTCAACACCCGGGCCGGCGCCCAGGGCGTGGGCCGCCTCGACGTGGTCGAGGACCGGCTGGTCGGCATCAAGAGCCGCGAGATCTACGAGGCACCGGGCGCGATGGTGCTGATCACCGCGCACACCGAGCTCGAGCACGTGACGCTTGAGCGCGAGCTGGGCCGGTACAAGCGCGGCGTCGACCAGAAGTGGGGCGAGCTCACTTACGACGGCCTGTGGTTCAGCCCGCTGAAGCGCTCGTTGGAGGCGTTCGTCGAGCACACACAGCAGCACGTGTCCGGCGACATCCGGCTGGTTCTGCACGCCGGGGCCATCATCGTCAATGGCCGCCGTTCCGGTGAATCGCTGTACGACTTCAACCTCGCCACCTACGACGAGGGCGACAGCTTCGACCAGAGCGCGGCCAAGGGCTTCGTGCAGCTGCACGGCTTGAGCTCCAAGATCTCGGCCAAGCGCGACCTGGGCCTCTAACTTCGCACCGCGAGTAACTTCGCACCGCGAGCGACCGTGTCTGTACGGCGACACGCCGCATTGGATGTACACCCACGGTCGCTCGCGCGGCAGGAAGCTGGATGAGATGAGCAGCAACGACGGAACCACCAACGAGGGCTCGCTGTGGGGCGGCCGGTTCGCCGACGGTCCCTCGGCCGCCCTTGCGGCCCTGAGCAAGTCGACCCACTTCGACTGGGTGCTGGCGCCGTATGACGTCACGGCGTCCAAGGCCCATGCCCGGGTCCTGCACCGGGCCGGTCTGCTCACCGATGAGCAGCGCGACGGGTTGCTCGCGGGCCTGGACAGCCTGGGTTCCGATGTCGCCGACGGCAGTTTCGAGCCGCTGGTCA
This sequence comes from Mycolicibacterium nivoides, assembly GCF_003855255.1. Lineage (NCBI taxonomy): Bacteria > Bacillati > Actinomycetota > Actinomycetes > Mycobacteriales > Mycobacteriaceae > Mycobacterium > Mycolicibacterium nivoides. The sequence continues at coordinate 1,533,739 of NZ_CP034072.1, forward strand.
CCGACGAGGATGTGCACGGAGCGCTGGAGCGCGGCCTGATCGACCGGGTCGGGCCCGATCTGGGTGGCCGGCTGCGGGCCGGACGCTCCCGCAACGACCAGGTCGCCACGCTGTTCCGGATGTGGCTGCGCGACGCCGTCCGCCGCGTCGCCGACGGCGTGCTCGAGGTGGTCAACGCGCTGGCGGTGCAGGCCGCGGCGCATCCGACGGCGATCATGCCCGGCAAGACCCATCTGCAGGCCGCCCAGCCGATCCTGCTCGCGCACCATCTTCTGGCGCATGCCCATCCGCTGTTGCGCAACGTCGACCGGCTCGCCGATTTCGACGACCGCACCGCGGTCTCGCCCTACGGCTCGGGGGCGCTGGCCGGCTCGTCACTCGGTCTGGATCCCGACGCGATCGCCGCGGATCTCGGATTCGCTTCGGCGGCAGACAATTCCGTCGACGCCACCGCGGCGCGGGACTTCGCCGCCGAGGCGGCGTTCATCTTCGCCCAGATCGGGGTGGATCTGTCCCGGCTCGCCGAGGACATCATCCTGTGGAGCACAACCGAATTCGGCTACGTCACGCTTCACGACTCCTGGTCGACCGGCAGCTCGATCATGCCGCAGAAGAAGAATCCGGACATCGCCGAGCTGGCCCGCGGCAAGTCCGGGCGGCTGATCGGCAACCTCACCGGTCTGCTGGCCACGCTCAAGGCGCAGCCCCTGGCCTACAACCGGGACCTGCAGGAGGACAAGGAACCGGTCTTCGATTCGGTGGCGCAGCTGGAGCTGCTCCTGCCTGCGATGGCCGGACTGGTCGGCACGCTGACCTTCGACGAGGCCCGGATGGCCGCGCTGGCGCCGGCTGGTTACACGCTGGCCACCGACATCGCCGAATGGCTGGTGCGCCAGGGTGTTCCGTTCCGCGTCGCCCATGAGGCCGCGGGCGCCGCGGTGCAGACCGCCGAGGGTCGCGGTGTCGGGCTCGACGAGCTCACCGATGACGAGTTCGCCGCGATCAACCCCGCGCTCACCGCCCAGGTGCGTGAGGTGCTGACCGTCGAGGGTTCGGTGAACGCGCGCAGCGCACGCGGCGGCACCGCGCCGGTGCAGGTCGCCAAGCAGCTCGGGACGGTGCGGAACACCATGGAAGAGTTGCGGATCCGGCTGCGCCCTTAGCCGATCTGCTCGCCGAGTTCGAACCAGCGTTCCTCGACCTCGGTGACTTCGTCCTCAAGCGCGCGGATGGCGGCCACCTTGGCCGCGAGTCCCTCGAAATCTGACTGGTCGTGGTCCGCCATCGCCGTTCGGGAGCGGTCGATCTGTTGCTGCAGTTTCTCCAGCCGGCGTTCGAGGGCGGACACTTCCTTCTGCGCTGCCCGTAAGTCGGCGCCGGACAGTCCCTCCGCTGCAGTGCCGGCGGCCGGTGCCGCGCCGGTCGCCGACGCATGCGCGGCGCGCAACCGCAGGTACTCGTCCACCCCGCCCGGCAGATGCCGCAGACGTCCGCCGAGGATGCCGTACTGCTGGTCGGTGACGCGCTCCAGAAAATACCGGTCGTGGCTCACCACGATCAGCGTGCCGGGCCACGAATCGAGCAGATCCTCCATGGCTGAGAGCATGTCGGTGTCCAGGTCGTTGGTCGGCTCGTCGAGGATCAGCACGTTGGGCTGCGCGAGCAGGATCAACAGCAGTTGCAGGCGACGTTGCTGCCCGCCGGAGAGGTCCTTGACCGGTGTCGACAACTGGGCGCTGGAGAACCCGAGGCGCTCCAGCAACTGTCCGGGCGTGAGTTCCTGGGCCTTTGATCCGGTGCCGAACACATACGTGGTGCGCAGATTGGCGAGTACCACCCGCACGGGGTCGCCGAGGTGGGGCGCAAGCTCGTCCACGCTCTGTCTGAGGGTCGCCACCTGCAGCGTCTTACCGTGTTTGACCCGGCCGGCGGTCGGTTGCACCGAACCGTCGATGAGACCCAGCAGCGTCGATTTTCCGGCGCCGTTGACGCCGAGGATCCCGGTGCGCTCGCCTGGGGCGATCCGCCACTCGACCTCGTGCAGCACCTCGCGGTCGCCGTAGCTCACCGACACATCCAGCAGGTCGACGACCTGCTTGCCCAGCCGTGACACCGCGAGGGACTGCAGTGCGACCTTGTCCCTGATCTCCGGTACGTCGGCGATCAGGGCGTTGGCCGCGTCGATGCGGAATTTGGGTTTGGACGTGCGAGCCGGGGCGCCGCGGCGCAGCCAGGCCAGTTCCTTGCGGGCCAGGTTCTGCCTGCGTGCCTCGATCGTGGCCGCCTGCCGGTCGCGTTCCACGCGCTGCAGGATGTAGGCGGCGTAGCCGCCGTCGAACGGTTCGACGATGCGGTCGTGCACTTCCCATGTGGTCGTACAGACCTCGTCGAGAAACCAGCGGTCGTGCGTCACCACCAGGAGCCCACCGGACGACGCGGACCAGCGCTTCTTGAGGTGCTCGGCGAGCCAGGTGATGGCCTCCACGTCGAGGTGGTTGGTCGGCTCGTCAAGCGCCAGCACGTCGTGATCCCCGGCCAGCAGCTTGGCCAGAGCGACCCGGCGCCGCTGTCCGCCCGACAGCGTGCGGAGCTCTGCGTCCCAAGGCAAGTCGCCGAGCAGGCCGGAAATGACGTCGCGCCCCCGGGGGTCGCCGGCCCATTCGTGTTCGGGCACATCGCCGACCACGGCGTGGCCGACGGTGTCGGCGTCGTCGAGGGTGTCGGCCTGATCGAGTACGCCGACCCGCACGCCACCGCGCACGGTGACCCGTCCGGAATCGGGTTCGAGGCGACCGGCCAGCATGGCCAGCAGGCTGGATTTGCCGTCACCGTTGCGGCCGACGATGCCGATCCGGTCGCCTTCGCTGACGCCGACGGTGACCGAGTCGAACACCACCCCGGCGGGGTATTCCAGATGCAGGGTTTCGCCCCCGAGCAGGTGTGCCATCGCCGCCGACCCTATCTGCCGGTGGCCGTGACAGTGGCATCGCATGGGGCCACTGTCGACGTCCGGGTGATCAAGTCGGTGATCGGTTGCTGTTGTGCCATGATGACCTCGTCAATCGGGGGTCGGGGTGAGTTGCGATGTGGGGAGCAAGCTGGTGGATTTCTCGGCAGTGACCAGACCCGTCGAGCGGTTGCTGGCGACCGCGCAGAACGGTCTGGAGGTGCTGCGCTACGGGGGACTGGAGACCGGCTCCGTCCCGTCGCCGTTCCAGATCATCCAGAGCGTGCCGATGTACCGGCTCCGGCGGTACTTCCCGCCGGACGTCCGCCCCGGTGTCCAGGATCCGCGCCCCCCGGTACTGATGGTGCACCCGATGATGATGTCGGCCGACATGTGGGACGTGACGCGCGACGATGGCGCGGTCGGCATCCTGCATGCTGCGGGCATCGACCCGTGGGTGATCGACTTCGGCTCACCGGACAAGGTCGAGGGCGGTATGCAGCGCAACCTCGCCGACCACGTGGTGGCGCTGTCGGAAGCCATCGACATCGTCAAAGAGGTCAGCGGTCGCGACGTGCACCTGGCCGGCTACTCGCAGGGCGGGATGTTCGCCTACCAGGCCGCGGCCTATCGGCGGTCCAAGGACCTGGCCAGCATCATCGCCTTCGGTTCCCCGGTGGACACCCTCGCCGCGCTGCCGATGAACCTTCCGGCCGGCGTGGCCGCGGGTGCAGCCGATTTCATGGCCGACCACGTGTTCAGCCGCATCGACATCCCGGGCTGGTTGGCCCGCACCGGTTTTCAGATGCTCGACCCGATCAAGACCGCGCAGTCGCGCCTGGAGTTCCTGCGCCAATTGCATGATCGCGAAGCCCTGCTGCCACGTGAGCAGCAGCGCCGCTTCCTGTCGTCGGAAGGCTGGATCGCCTGGTCCGGGCCGGCGATCGCCGAACTACTCAAGCAGTTCATCGCCCACAACCGGATGATGACGGGAGGCTTTTCCGTCCACGGCGACCTGGTCACCCTGTCCGACATCGACTGCCCGATCCTCGCGGTGGTCGGTGAGGTCGACGACATCGGCCAACCGGCCGCGGTCCGGGGTATCAAGCGGGCCGCGCCCGATGCGGATGTTTACGAATACCTGATCAGGGCAGGACATTTCGGTTTGGTCGTGGGTTCCAAGGCCTCCACCCAGACCTGGCCGACGGTGGCCCAGTGGGTGAAATGGCTTGGCGGAGAACAGATGCCCGAAGGTGTGGTCCCGATGGGGTTGCAGCCTGCCGATCATCCCGAGGGCGGGGTGTCGTTCTCCACCCGTGTCACCCACAGTGCCACCGCGGCCACCGAGATGGCGTTCGGGGTGGCGCGCTCGGCCGCCGAAGCGCTGGTGACGGCCAACAAGAACGCCCGGACCCTGGTCATCGAGACGGCCCGCACGCTGCCACGTCTGGCCCGGTTGGGTCAGGTCAACGATCACACCCGGATCTCGCTCGGCCGGATCATGAGCGAACAGGCGCGCAGCGCCCCCAACGGCGAAGCGCTGCTCTTCGACGGGCGGGTGCACACGTACGAGGCGGTGGACCGCCGGATCAACAACGTGGTGCGCGGCCTGATCGACGTCGGGGTACGCCAGGGCGCCCGGGTCGGCGTCCTGATGGACACCCGGCCGAGCGCGTTGGTCGCGATCGCGGCGCTGTCCCGGTTGGGGGCGGTGGCGGTGCTGCTGCCCGAGGCGGATCTGGCCGAGGCGGCGCGCCTCGGCGGCATGGCCGAGATCATCGCGGATCCGAGCCACCTCGAGGTGGCCCGCGAACTCGATATGCGGGTGCTGGTTCTCGGCGGCGGTGAGAGCCGTGATCTGCATCTGGACAAGTACGAAGCCGATGGCGCGTCCATCGTCGACATGGAGAAGATCGACCCCGATGTCGTCGAGCTGCCCGGCTGGTACCGCCCGAACCCCGGTCTGGCCCGCGACCTGGCCTTCGTCGCCTTCAGCGAGGTCGGCGGCGAGCTCGTGGCCCGCCAGATCACCAACTTCCGGTGGGCTCTGTCGGCGTTCGGCACCGCGTCGGCGGCCAATCTCGGCCGCGGCGACACGGTCTACTGCCTGACCCCGTTGCACCACCAGTCCGGGCTGCTGGTCAGCCTGGGTGGTGCGGTGGTCGGCGGCTCGCGCATCGCGTTGTCGCGCGGGCTGCAGCCCGACCGGTTCCTGCAGGAGATCCGGCAGTACGGCGTCACGGTGGTGTCCTACACCTGGGCAATGCTGCGCGAGGTCATCGACGATCCGTCGTTCTCGCTCACCGGCAGCCACCCGGTCCGGTTGTTCATCGGCTCGGGCATGCCCGCCGGGCTGTGGAAGCGGGTGGTCGACGTGTTCGAGCCGGCCCAGGTCGTGGAGTTCTTCGCCACCACCGACGGACAGGCCGTGCTGGCCAACGTCTCCGGCGCCAAGATCGGCAGCAAGGGACGTCCGTTGCCGGGCAGCGGCACCGTCGAACTGGCCGCCTATGACGCCGACGATGACCTGATCCTGGAGGACGAGCAGGGTTTCGTACGGAAGGCCGAGGCCAACGAGGTCGGTGTGCTCCTGGCACACCCGCGCGGCCCGGTCGATCCGACCGCTGTGGTCAAGAGGGGCGTGTTCGCGCCCGCCGACACCTGGGTGTCGACCGAGTTCCTGTTCCGTCGTGACGAGGACGGCGACTACTGGCTGGTCGACAACCGTGGCGCGGTGATCCGGACCGAACGGGGTCCGGTGTTCGCGACGAGCGTCAACGACGCGGTCGGCCGCCTGGATGCGGTCGACATGTCGGTGACCTACGGCGTGGAGGAGGCGGGTCGGCAACTGGCGGTGACAGCTCTGGCGCTGCGCCCGGGCGGCAGCGTCCCGACGGCCGACCTCACCCACGCGCTCGACGATCTGGCCGCGGGTAACCCGCCCGACGTGGTGCACGTGGTGGCCGACATGAAGCTCGGCGCGTCGTACCGCCCGCTCATCGGTCCGTTGCGGGCGGCGGGCATCCCGAAAGCGGGCCGGCGTAACTGCTGGTACTTCGATGCCGATACAGGTACGTACAAGAAATTGACGGCGGCCAGCCGGGCCGAACTCGTCGCACGAGCCGCCGACGACGAGCCGAGACCGACTAGCTGACGGGGTGCCGGGGCAGTAATGCGCTGTTAGGCTCCGGCGGACGGCCGAACGACTGGAGGATCGATGACATCGGGATCGGGTGCGAACAGCTGGCGTCGGGTCGTCACCGGATGGGTGACGGGCGGTGCGCTGGTCCTGGGGGCGTTGGCAGGCGCGGGTGCGCCGACGGCGGCCGCCGATCCCGCTGAGCCGACGCCGGTGGCCGGTGCGTCGGGGTCTGATGCGCCTGCGCCGACGCAGATGACCGCGGACGAAGCGCTGTCCATCATCGCCAAGGATTACGACACCGGTGAGGGCGGTGGCCAGATCTCGACGCTGATCCACGACATCCTGAAGCTGCGTCAACAGGGATACAAGCCGTCGAACGCCAACCGGGAAGCCATCACGAAGGCGCTCGACAAGCGGCCCAACCAGGTGCCGTTGATCGACGCCCTCAAGAGCACGCTGTCCTATCAGCGCAAGTTGCAGGCACAGTCCCAGGCGCAGATTCCGAAGCAGAGTGGTCTCAACCCCGGCATCGCTCCCATTCCGGGCGGGGGCGGCGGTCAGCCCAGTGGCGGCATCTCGATCCCGCTGGGCTAGCTTCACTTCGTGGTCGACGAGAAGCTTTTGAGCATCCTGGTGTGCCCGCAGGACCGCGGGCCGCTGCTGCTGGCCGGTAAGGACTGGCTCTATAACCCCCGGTTGCGGCGGGCCTACCGGATCGAGGACGGCATCCCGGTGCTGCTCGTCGACGAGGCTGTGGCCATCGAGGACGACGCCGAGCACCGCCGGCTGCTGGAGTTGGCGGGATCAGGGGAATCCGGGTAGGTCGCCCGTCAGGTAGCGCTGCAGGGTGGGCGCGATCGTCTCGGCGATCTGATCCGCCGGGAGCGTGGCGAAGGGATCCAACTCCAGGATGTAGCGCGCCATCGCTACTCCGACCAGTTGCGAGGCGACGAACTGGATACGCACTCGGGAACTGCCGGGCGGGTTGTCCACCCGGGGCCCGATCTCGCCGATGATGATCTCCTGGAGGAACGACCGCACCAGGGATACGTCGTTGCCGGCCAGGATGGAGCGCAGCGTCGCGACGAAGCCCTTGCCGATGTCGGAATCCCACAGTGGCAACAGGATTGACGGCAGGGTGTGCCCGATCTGCTCGACCGGGACCTCTTTGAGCCTTCCGATCACGGTCATCGGATCGATGGGTATGTGGATCGCCGCCGCGAAGAGCTGGGTCTTGGTGCCGAAGTAGTGATGCACCAGGGCGGCGTCCACCCCGGCGTCGGCCGCGATGGCACGGATCGAGGTCTTGTCGATGCCGTTGCGGGAGAACAACTCCCGCGCACTGGCCAGGATGCGCTCGCGCCTGTCCGACGGACCGGCGGGGCGGCCGGGGCGTTTGCGTTCTCGTTCGGAATCGATGTCGGTACTCACGGCTTCCTAGGGTGTTCGGCGGCGCAGGGTGGCCGCGGCCAGACAGAGCGCCAATACAGCAAATCCCACCACGATCGCGATGTCACGGGCCGCGACGGCGGTCAGCTCGGGATGTGCGCCGACCTGCTGCAATGCTTCCAGGGCATAGCTGGCCGGCAGCACGTTGCTGATCCATTGCAGCCATTCCGGCAGAGCGGCGCGCGGCACGATGATGCCGCACAACAGCAGCTGCGGTGCGATCACCACGGGCATGAACTGGACGGCCTGGAACTCGGTGCGGGCGAACGCGCTGCACAACAGGCCGAGCCCGACGCCCAGGACGGCGTTGATGATCGCGATCAGGAACACCAGGATGGGGCTGCCGGCGGTGTCGAGGCCGAGGAACCAGAACGAGACGATGCAGGCCAGGGTGGCCTGGGCCGCGGCGGCGATCGAGAACGCGGTGCCGTAGGCCGCCAGCAGGTCGAAGCGGCGCAGGGGTGTGGTCAGGATGCGCTCGAGGGTTCCCGAGACGCGTTCGCGCTGCATGGTGATCGAGGTGATCAGGAACATCACGATCAGCGGGAAGACGCCGAGCATGATCAGGCACGCGTTGTTGAACGGCGTCGGGTGTCCCGGCTGGTGCGGCGCATTCTGGAACATGAAGTACATCAGCGTGATGATCAGGCTGGGTACCACCAGGATCATCGCGACGCTGCGGTGGTCGGCGGCCAGTTGCCGCAGGATCCGGCCGGTTGTGGCCAGGTAGGCCGCCGGGCTCAGTCGGCTCGGTTGATCGCGCCCGAGTCGCTGCGCCGGATGACGGTGAGAAACGCTTCCTCCAGGGACGTACATTCCGTGTCCTTCCGTAGCTGGTCCGGGGTGGTGTGGGCAAGCAGTAGGCCTTCACGCATGAGCAGCAGGTCTCCGCAGTGGTCGGCTTCGTCCATCACGTGGCTGGAGACCAGCAGCGTGGTGCCGCGTCGCGACAGCTCGTTGAACTGTTCCCACAGGTCGACGCGCAGCACCGGGTCGAGGCCGACGGTGGGTTCGTCGAGCACCAGGAGTTCGGGCTCGGACACCAGGGCGCAGGCCAGCGAGACCCGGGTGCGCTGTCCACCCGAGAGATTGCCGCAGTAGGCGGTGCGGTGATCGTCGAGACCGACCGACCGGATGGCATCTGCCGCCGAGTCCGCCGACGTTCCGTACAGCGCGGCGAAGTACCGCACGTTGTCGATCACCCGCAGGTCGTCGTAGATCGTCGGATCCTGGGTCACGTACCCGACCCGGTGCCGCAGCGGTGCGGAACCGGCAGGGTGTCCGAGCACCGTGACGGTTCCGGCCGCGACGATCTGAGTCCCGACGATGCTGCGCATCAAGGTGGACTTGCCGCAACCCGATGGGCCGAGCAGACCGGTGATGCTACCGCCGCCGATCTGCACGGTGAGGTCGCGGATCGCAGGCCGCCCACCGCGGTTGACCTGCAGTCCGGCGATGTCGATGGCCGGGGGAGCAGCCCCGGCGGGGAATCCTGTAGAGAATTCATCGATCGATGAAGTCATCATGTGATGAATACTGCGCTCAAGCGTGGCCGGTGTCAACGGTGGATCTTGCGAAGTGCAGAATCGCTCGGGTGGGCTTGCAGATGGGCACCGAGCTGTTGACTGGTGCCCCCCTGGTCGCGGCCCGCCGACTGTTGGGAGCCGAGCTGACCGGCCGCGGTGTCAGCGCCGTCATCGTCGAGGTGGAGGCCTACGGCGGCCCGCCCGATGGACCCTGGCCCGACGCCGCCTCACACTCGTTTCGCGGTGCGGGCGGCCGGAATCTCGTGATGTTCGGCCCGCCGGGGTATCTGTACACCTACCGCAGCCACGGCATCCACGTCTGCGCGAATGTGGTCTGCGGGCACGACGGTGTCGCGGGCGCGGTACTGCTGCGAGCGGCGTCGGTGTGCGTCGGGGCCGAGGTGGCCGGCGCCCGTCGTGGACCGGCGATTCGCCCGGCGGCGCTGGCGCGGGGACCGGGCAACCTCTGTTCGGCACTGGGAATCACCATGGAGGACAACGGAATTGACCTCTTCGATGCCGACAGCCCGGTCCGCTTGACGTTGGGTGATCCGCTTCCGGCGGTCGACGGCCCACGGGTCGGTGTGAGCAAGGCTGCCGACCGTAGATGGCGGTTGTGGCTGGCGGACAGGGGAGAGGTGTCGGCATACCGGCGCAGCCCGCGGGCCCCCGCGCCCGGTGCCAGTGATTGATGTCGGCGATGCGGCATGATCGTCGTCATGAGCATGGGAATCCTCGATGAGCTGGACTGGCGTGGCCTGATCGCGCAGTCGACCGACCGCGACGCGCTGGCCGATGACCTGGCCAAGGGGCCCATGACCGTCTACTCGGGCTTCGACCCGACCGCGCCGAGCCTGCACGCGGGCCACCTGGTGCCATTGCTGACTCTGCGCCGGTTTCAGCGTGCCGGCCACCGGCCCATCGTGCTCGCCGGCGGGGCCACCGGGATGATCGGCGACCCTCGCGATACCGGGGAACGCACACTGAACACCGCCGACACGGTCGCCGACTGGGCCGGTCGCATCCGCGGCCAGCTGGAACGGTTCGTCGAATTCGACGACACCCCGACCGGCGCCATCGTCGAGAACAACCTGAACTGGACGGGCCAGCTCTCGGCCATCGAATTCCTCCGTGACCTGGGTAAATACTTCTCGGTGAACGTGATGCTCGACCGGGAGACGGTGCGCCGCAGGCTGGAGGGCGACGGCATCTCCTACACCGAGTTCAGCTACATGCTTCTTCAGGCCAACGACTTCGTGGAGCTGCACCAGCGCCACGGCTGCGCATTGCAGATCGGTGGTTCCGACCAGTGGGGCAACATCGTGGCCGGCGCCCGACTGGTCCGCCAGAAGCTGGGTGCCACCGTGCACGCCATGACAACTCCGCTGGTCACCGACTCGGAGGGCAAGAAGTTCGGCAAGTCCACCGGTGGCGGCAACCTGTGGCTCGATCCGGAGATGACCAGCCCATACGCCTGGTACCAGTACTTCGTGAACACCGCCGATGCCGACGTGATCGGGTACCTGCGCTGGTTCACCTTCCTGTCCTCGGATGAGATCGCCGAGCTGGAGGATGCCACCCAGAACCGCGCCCATGAACGCGCCGCGCAGAAGCGGTTGGCGCGTGAACTCACCACGTTGGTGCATGGGGAAGGCGCGACCACGGGGGTCGAGCTGGCCAGTCAGGCGCTGTTCGGCCGGGCCGAGTTGACCGATCTCGACCAGTCCACCCTCGGCGCCGCGTTGCGTGAGGCCAGTAATGGACAGGTCGCCGAGCTGAAGCCGGGCGGTCCGGATTCGATCATCGATTTGTTGGTCGGCACGGGGTTGGCGGCGAGTAAGGGAGCGGCACGCCGCAACGTCGCGGAGGGCGGCGTCTATGTGAACAACATTCGTATTGAAAGCGACGAGTGGATACCACAGCATTCAGATTTTCTGCATGAGCGTTGGCTCGTGTTGCGACGTGGCAAGCGGCACATTGCCGGGGTCGAGCGCGTGGGCGCCTAGGCCAGCCGGCGGCCGGGTTCTGAACTGGGAAAACGTCGGAGCGACCAGGCGATTTGACTCGCTGTTAGCGCTCACGTAACTTATTCCAGGTCAGAGCGACACGGACAAGCGCCGGAGAGCGAGGACGAAATCCGAGAGAGACACCCATTACGGTGGGTATTCTCACTGCCCGCAGTAAAGTTCAGCGGCTTTTAGCCGCGGGATTTCTGCGCGACAAACTCGGGCGTGTTGTTTGAGAACTCAATAGTGTGTTTGGTGGTTTTTGTTTGTTGTTTTTTGCCACTCATTAATCGCCCCCCACGTTTTACGTGGGGGGCGATTCGCTTTTATTTCTCAATTTTGATCATCGAATTCCATTGATATTCGAGTGATTACCCGCTGCGTCGGCGCTCACATAATTATGTCGGCCGTGGCTGCTGCCAGTATCCTTTGCGGGAAGGGCGGGTAGAAAGGCACACGTGGTCGGAGACAGACAAGGCGACGGAGAGCGGCGCCCGCGGCGTGCATCCAACGACCGCACATCGAGCAACAATTCGGGTCCTCGGCGGCACTACGACCAGCGTGGGCGGGATCAACGTGCCGGCGCGCCCCGGACATCCGGGCCGGGCCGGGCGCGTGCGGCGCAGCCGGCCGCTGACGGCGATCCCAGGCACGAGGGCCCGCGATTGCCGGCCGACGTGGAGGCCAAAGAACTGGCTCCCGATGTGCGTCGGGAACTGGTCACTCTGGACAAGACGACCGCCGATTTCGTCGCCCGTCATCTCGTGATGGCCGGCAAGTTGCTCGACGAAGATCCCGATGCCGCACTCGCCCACGCCCGTGCCGCCCGTAACCGGGCCGGCCGGATCGCAGTGGTGCGTGAGGCTGTCGGCATCGCGGCCTACCACAGCGGTGACTGGGCACAGGCTCTCGCCGAATTGCGTGCTGCGCGGCGTATGGGCAGCAAGTCCGCGCTGCTGCCGATGATCGCCGATTGCGAACGCGGTGTGGGACGGCCCGAGCGGGCATTGGAACTGGCTCGCAGCGACGAGGCAACCGCGCTCACCGGTGAGGATGCCGACGAGCTGCGCATCGTCACAGCCGGCGCGCGTTCGGATCTAGGGCAGTTCGAGCAGGCGTTGGCGATCCTGTCCACACCGCAGCTCGACCCGACCAAGGTGGGCCAGACGGCGGCTCGGCTGTTCTACGTATACGCCGACACTCTGCTGGCGCTGGGACGCACCGAGGAGGCCCTGCAGTGGTTCCTCCATGCCGAGCAGGCCGATATCGACGGCATCACCGACGCGGAAGACCGGATCACGGAGCTGTCCTGACGTGACCACGCTTGCACGGCAACATGATTGCCTGCTGCTCGATCTCGACGGCACGGTGTTTCGTGGCCACGAGCCCACCTCAGGTGCGGTTCAGAGCCTGGCCGGCGTGGCCGCCCGGGTGCTGTATGTCACCAACAACGCATCACGGGCTCCCGAGCAGGTTGCCGAGCACTTGCGTGACCTCGGATTCGCAGCCGCTTCCGACGATGTGGTGACCAGCGCGCAGAGCGCGGCACACCTGTTGGCCGCCCATGTGCCGCCGGACTCCGCGGTTCTCGTCGTCGGGACGGATGCACTGGCCGGTGAGGTGTCCAATGTCGGGCTTCGCCCGGTTCGCACGTTCAACGAGGGTCCGGTCGCGGTGGTGCAGGGGCACTCGCCGAACACCGCGTGGCCGGACCTGGCCGAGGCCGCGCTGGCCATCCGCGCCGGAGCGCTGTGGGTGGCCGCCAACGTGGATCTGACGCTTCCTTCGGAACGCGGGTTGCTGCCGGGCAACGGTTCGATGGTGGCCGCGTTGCAGGTGGCCACCCAGCAGAATCCGCTGGTGGCCGGCAAACCCCAGCCGACACTGATGAACGACGCGTTGAGCCGCGGGACCTTCGCGACCCCGCTCGTGGTGGGGGATCGGCTCGACACCGACATCGCCGGGGCCGTCGCTGCCGGGCTGCCGAGCCTGATGGTGCTCACCGGCGTCAGCACCGCGAGCGATGCGGTACATGCCGCACCCGCGGAGCGTCCCGGATATCTCGCCGCGGATCTGCGGGGATTGCACGCCGACGCCGATGCGCTCCGCATCGGGCCCGACCCGGCCTGGCGGATCGACATCGACACCGACACGGTCACCGTGTACGCCACCGGGCAGGATCCCCAGGACGAATTGTCTGTGGTGCGGGCGACCGCGCACGCGGTGTGGGGCGCCGACCAGGGGCAGGCCGCTGTGACGGTCTCCGCCGGCGACGACACAGCGCGCCAGGCGCTGCAACGTTGGTCGTTGCTGTCGGCACCCATCGACTAGCGTGAGTGTCGCTATGACTACCGATCCAGACCAGCTGCGTGCGCAGGTCGCCGCGGTGCTGGCAGATGTGCCGGATCCGGCGGTGGACCCGTCCGCACTCGAGGGCATGGACATCGACGTGGTGGCTGCCCGGCTCGAGCAGGCCCATGATCTGCTCCTGCAGGCGCTCGAATCCGTCGACAGGGGGCAACCGGGCGGATCGCAGGCGACCGAAAGGTGAGCGCCTGTGGCGCGGCGCGCTCGCGTTGATGCCGAGCTGGTGCGGCGGGGCCTGGCCCGGTCGCGTCAGCAGGCAGCCGAGCTGATCGAGGCCGGCCGCGTCCGGATCGACGGTATGCCCGCGGCAAAACCGGCGACCGCCGTCGCACCGGACACCAACATCACCGTGATCGCCTCCGAGGAGCGCACCTGGGTCTCGCGGGGCGCGCACAAGCTGATCGGTGCACTCGACGCGTTCGAGGTCGTCGTCGAGGGCCGCCGCTGCCTCGACGCCGGCGCCTCGACCGGGGGTTTCACCGAGGTACTGCTGGACCGCGGTGCCGCCGAGGTGGTGGCCGCCGACGTGGGTTACGGCCAGCTGGCCTGGCCACTGAGATCCGACGACCGGGTACACGTGCTGGAACGCACGAATGTGCGGGAGTTGACCCCCGAGGCGATCGGCGGGCCGGTGCAGTTGATCGTGGCCGACCTCTCGTTTATTTCGCTGGCCACGGTTCTTCCGGCGCTGACGGCCTGCGCGGCCCCCGACGCCGATATCGTTCCGATGGTGAAACCGCAGTTCGAGGTCGGCAAGGACCGGGTGGGTGCGGGCGGCGTGGTGTCAGATCCCGAGTTGCGCATCGACGCGGTGTGCACGGTCGCCCGCAAGGCGGCCACATTGCAGTGGCATGCTGTCGATGTGACGGCCAGCCCGCTCCCCGGACCATCGGGCAATGTCGAGTATTTCCTGCACCTGCGTGCCCAGAGCGACCGTCCGCTGGATGGCGAGTCGCTGGAGCAGGCAGTGCGGCGGGCCGTCGAGGAGGGGCCGCAATGACGGCTGAACGCACGATTCTGCTGGTGGTGCACACCGGCAGGGACGAGGCGACCGAAGTTGCCCGTCGAGTGGAAAAGGTGCTCGGCGACAACGGCATTGGTCTGAAGGTTCTCTCGGCGGAAGCCGTGGACCGCGGCCCGCTGCATCTGGCGCCGGATGACATGCGCGCCCTCGGCGTCGACATCGAGGTCGTCGACGCCGACGAGCGAGCGGCCGAAGGTTGTGAGCTCGTGCTGGTGCTCGGCGGTGACGGCACGTTCCTGCGTGCCGCGGAGCTCGCGCGAAATGTCGAGATCCCGGTGCTGGGAGTCAATCTGGGCCGGATCGGATTCCTCGCCGAAGCCGAGGCCGAGGCGATCGACCATGTGCTCGAGCGCGTCATCGAGCGCGACTACCGCGTCGAGGAGCGGATGACCCTCGACATCGCGGTGCGGGTGGGGACCGATGTGGTGAACCGCGGTTGGGCACTCAACGAGGCCAGCCTGGAGAAGGGTCCCCGGCTCGGAGTGCTCGGCGTTGTGTTGGAGGTGGACGGCCGCCCGGTCTCGTCGTTCGGCTGCGACGGGGTATTGGTGTCGACCCCGACGGGATCCACGGCCTACGCGTTCTCGGCGGGCGGCCCGGTGCTGTGGCCGGACCTGGAGGCGATTCTGGTGGTACCCAACAATGCTCACGCATTGTTCGCCCGTCCGATGGTGACCAGCCCGTTGGCCAGTATCGCGATCGAGATCGAGGCAAGCGGCAACGATGCCCTGGTGTTCTGCGACGGTCGCCGCGAGATGGTGGTGCCTGCAGGTGGCCGCCTCGAGGTGACGCGGTGCGGTACGCCGCTGAAATGGGTGCGGCTGGACTCGGCACCGTTCACTGATCGCCTGGTGCGCAAGTTCCGGTTGCCTGTCACCGGATGGCGGGGACAGTAGATACCTGTGCTGTCGGAGATTCGTATCGAGTCGTTGGGCGCGATCAGTGCTGCCACCGCGGAGTTCGACCGCGGGTTGACGGTGCTGACCGGTGAAACCGGTACCGGTAAGACGATGGTGGTGACCAGCCTGCACCTGCTCGGTGGGGCGCGGGCGGACGCGACGAGGGTGCGTTCTGGCTCTGACCGTGCTGTGGTGGAAGGCCGGTTCAGCACAATCGAACTCGGTGAGGACGTGACCGGACGGGTCGAGGAGATCCTGGATTCCTCCGGCGCCGAGCGTGATGACGACGGCAGTGTGATCGCGGCCCGCTCCGTCAGCCGGGCCGGACCGTCGCGGGCGTTTCTGGGTGGGCGCAGTGTGCCGGCCAAGTCGCTGAGCAGCTTCACCGCCCAGGTGCTGACATTGCATGGCCAGAACGACCAGCTGCGGTTGATGCGGCCTGACGAGCAGCGGGCGGCACTGGACCGGTTCGCCGACGTCGACAAGCCGCTGGCCCGCTACCGGAGTGTGCGCGACGAATGGCTGACGGCGCGTCGTGACCTGGCGGACCGCCGCCGGCGGGCCCGGGAACTGGCCCAGGAGGCCGACCGGCTCAGCTTCGGAATCCACGAGATCGATGCGGTCGCACCGGAACCCGGTGAGGACGAGGCGATCGTCGCCGACATCCGTCGGCTGTCGGAACTCGACGCCCTGCGTGAAGCTGCGCAGACCGCCCGCTTCGCATTGGCCGGCGAGCTCGACGAGCCGACGCCGGAGTCCACATCGGCGGCCGACGGTGTGGGCCGCGCGCAGGCGGCGCTGGAGTCCACCGACGACTCGGCGCTGCAGGCACTGGGCGGCCGCCTGGCCGAGGCGATGGCGGTGATCGGTGACGTGTCCGGCGAACTCGGAGACTATCTGTCCGAATTGCCGAGCGATGCCAGCACTTTGGAGACCAAACTGGCGCGGCAGGCCGAGCTGAGGACACTCACCCGCAAGTACGCCGCCGACATCGACGGGGTGCTGGCGTGGTCCCGCGATGCCGCCGAACGGTTGGCGCAGCTCGACGTGTCCGAGGAGAGCCTGGCTGCCCTGGACCGCAAGGTCGCCGAGCTCGAGGCTCAACTGGTCGCGGCGGCAAGCGAACTCACCAAGGTCCGGTCCAAGGCGGCCAAGGGTCTGGCCAAGGCGGTGACCACCGAACTGGCCGGGCTGGCCATGACGAATGCGGTGTTCACCATCGGGGTCGGTCCGATGCCGGCGCGGGCCGATGATTCCGCGCCGGTGACCATGCCCGACGGCGAGGTGCTGCATGCCGGTCATGACGGTGTGGACGCGGTCGAGTTCGGCTTCACCGCGCACCGCGGTGCGGATGTGCTGCCGCTGGCCAAGAGTGCCTCCGGCGGTGAACTGTCCCGCGTGATGCTGGCCCTCGAGGTGGTTCTGTCGGCATCGACGGCGGGCACGACGATGGTGTTCGACGAGGTCGACGCCGGGGTCGGCGGCCGGGCCGCGGTGCAGATCGGGCGTCGTCTGGCCCGGCTGGCGCGAACTCATCAGGTCATCGTGGTGACCCACCTGCCTCAGGTCGCGGCCTTCGCCGACGCGCACCTCGTGGTCGACAGCGGGAATGGCCGGGCCAAGTCCAGCGGCGTGCGCCGCATCGACGACGAGGACCGGGTCGCCGAGTTGGCCCGGATGCTGGCCGGATTGGGGGAGTCCGACAGCGGCCGGGCCCACGCCAGGGAGCTGCTCGAGGCCGCACAGCAGGAGCGCAGCGCGCCGTAGGCCGGACTTCAGGTGGTGTCGCGATGAGTTCGCGCCAGGTTGCCGGTCGGTACGCGAAGACCCGCAATCACAACCGAAGGAGCACCCATGGCGGAATCCGTGAAGGGGCCGGCGAGCTACTTCCCGTCGATCGAGAAGAAATACGGGCGGCCGATCGCCGAGTGGCTGGAGCTGATTCGTTCGTCGCCGTTGACCAAGCACATGGAGTTGGTCGGTTGGCTCAAATCCGAGCACGGCCTCGGGCACGGGCACGCCAACGCGCTGGTCGCCCACACTCTCGCCGAGGCGCGCGCCTAGCCCTGATCGCCGGTCGGGCCCGGGTTGGCCGGCGACAGCTCGGCGGAGCTCCATCGCAGTGGGCTGACGTGGGTCAGCTCCACCACCTCGCCGATCGTGAAGTCGACAGCGCACTGCGTGCCGGCACCGGAATCGGCTTCATCCCAGTTGATTTCAGCGGTTCCGGTGAGCTGGATCGTCGATCCGGAAGACCAATCGACCACCAACAACCCGCACCGCGGGTTGGCCTCGATGTTGCCCAGGGTCATGAACATCGAGTTCCCGCGGTAGTCCGGCCACCGCAGCTGCCGGGGTGAGAGCACCTGCAGGAACCCGGGATTGCCGCCGCGGTGGGACGCGTCGGCATTACCCGCCGTATCCGCCGACCCGATGAAGAAGGCGTCGGCACTGGCGATGAGCGCTTGCTGTCGATCGGTCAGTGACTCGCCACGCTGCACGTCGGGCAGCCCCACGGCGGACCGCACCTCGGCGATGTGCCTGCGAGAGATGTACTTCGGGCAGTTCGAATACACCTGATCGGTGTGGATGCGCAGGCCTGTCCCTGCCGGCTCGGCCGAGCCGTTGACCCGCATCCGGCGCCGGGTCTGCGGCTCGATGGCGATCATCCCGATCTGCTGCCCGCTGCGCAGCACATCGCCGACCGGATCGCCCGGTGCAGGCAGCGCGTCGAGCAGGATCGTGCGCGGATCGTCGGCGTGGACGAATCCGGGTGGGCCGGCGATCAAGCTGGTCCACACCCGGCCGTCGTCGTCGGCCGCGGCGATCACGATCATCGGCTGTTCGGCGAGGAACTCAGCGGCGGCCGCGGGAACTTCGGTGCGGATCATGCGGCCGACGCGAGTGGCGATGGCCTCCTGCCCCATGCGCCGCTGCACTGCCAGCTCACCCGAGTGATACATGTTCACCTGCTCAGCTCAGAAGAATCCGCAGGTGGGGGCCGCTCCGGTTGGTGCGGGAGCGGTCTGCGCTCCGTCGGGCGCGTACACCTCGAGCCGGGTTCCGTCCGGGTCTGTGAAGAAGATACCGCCGGATGCGGCTCCCTCGCCGTGCGCGACGACGCCGTCGTGCGCGAATTCCGTGCCCAGCGCCTTCAACGCCGCCTCAACGGTCCGCACCTCGTCGATGCTGGCCGCCTCGAACGAAAGATGATGCAGGCCCGGTGTTTCCGTGGAGAATCGGCCGTTGCTCTGCTGCCAGAGCGTCAGCCGCAGCGTCCCGCCCGTGCCGAGAAAGGCGTACCGGTGCTCACCCTCGCTGTTGACGGCCAGCGGTTCGAAACCCAGCGCGTTTCGGTAGAAGGCGACCGAGCGGTCCAGATCCGTGACGTTGATGCCGACGTGTCCGGCAGCGAGCTGGGGTGTGGTGGTCCCGGTCATGCAGTCCTCCTGAATGGCTAACCGATGTAATTGCTTAAACAGGTTAGAACGGCGATGGGCGAGTCGTCAACCGTCTATTTGTATTTCGACGGTTAGTTCGGCGGGTGGCCCTTGGTGTCGCCTGCGCGTGGTTACCCTCAGGTATGCGTGACCCGCGCCCGCATGTCGGCGAACCTCTTGCGCTGGATCTGCTGAACACCCGGTGGATGTCGGCGGATGGCCCCCAGGACCTCCTGGCGGACGTCGAGGGCCTGCGGTGCTGGTTGCTGGCCAACGGGCTGGAGGATCGCTGCGAGGCCGACGAGGAGGTGCGGGTCGCCCTGATCTCGGCCCGCGAGGCCATCCTTCGGGCCCTCCGGGACGGGTCCGTCGATGAGGTGAACGAAGTGCTGGAACGCGGCCGGATCCGGCGCACGCTCACGGCGTCCGGCCCCGCCGAGGCTGCCGAGGTGTCGCAGCCGGAATGGCTCGCCGGCTGGCTGGCCGCCGACGACTTGTTGCGGTTGCTGGGTGAGGCGCCCGATCGGATCAAGCAGTGCGCACATCCGCACTGCATCCTGTGGTTCCATGACACCTCGAAAAACGGGGCCCGGCGCTGGCATTCGATGGCCACCTGTGGCAACCGTGCGAAGGCTGCGCGGCACTATGCGGCGAAGCGGGATTGAGACCGAATTCGTGTTACTGATGTGACTAAAGCCAACTTGTGAGGCTGGTGTTACGGCGCGCCTCCGCCGCCTGACCGGCCGTTCCCGACAGAATCGGCGCATGAAGATGGCCACTCTGCTCACCCGCAATGCCAGTTCGCGTCCGGGAGTGACCGGCACTGCTCGAGTGGACCGCGACATCGATCGTCTGCTGCGCCGCGTCGGCCCTGGCGACATCGTGGTCCTCGATGCCCAGGATCTGGACCGGATCACCGCCGATGCGCTGGTCGAGGCTCAGATCGCCGGTGTCGTCAACGCCTCGCCGTCGATCTCGGGGCGCTACCCGAACCTGGGGCCCGAGGTGCTCGTCGCCAACGGTGTGGTGCTCATCGACGAGGCGGGGTCGGAAGTCTTCAAGAAGATCAAAGACGGGGCGCGGATCCGGCTGAACAACGGCGGCGTCTACTCCGGTGACCGGCGCATCGCGGTGGGCACCGAGCGCAACGATCAAGAGATCCACGAGTTGATGCACGACGCCAAGAGTGGTCTGGTGGCGCATCTGGAAGCCTTCGCCGGCAACACCATCGAGTTCATCCGCAGTGAGAGCCCGCTGCTCATCGACGGCATCGGAATCCCGAACATCGACGTGGACCTGCACCGTAGGCACGTCGTGATCGTCGCCGAGGAGCCCCACGCCGCCGAGGACCTCAAGGCGCTCAAGCCGTTCATCAAGGAGTACCAGCCGGTTCTGGTCGGCGTCGGCGCCGGCGCGGACGTGCTGCGCAAGGCCGGCTACCGGCCCGCCCTGATCGTCGGCGACCCCGACAAGATGAGCGTCGAGGTGCTGCGGTGCGGCGCCCAGGTGGTGCTGCCCGCCGACGCCGACGGGCATGCCGCCGGTCTGGAGCGCATCCAGGACCTCGGCGTCGGCGCGATGACCTTCCCGGCCGCCGGGTCGGCAGCGGACCTGGCGCTGCTGCTGTGCGACCACCACGGGGCGTCGCTGATCGTCACGGTCGGTCACACGGCCTCCATCGAGGAATTCTTCGACCGCTCGCGCCAGCGCAGCAACCCGTCCACGTTCCTGACCCGGTTGAAGGTCGGGGAGAAGCTCGTCGACGCCAAGGCGGTGGCGACGCTGTACCGCAGCCGGGTGTCCGGCGGGGCGATCGCGCTGCTGGTGCTGGCGATGCTGGTGGCGGTGGTTGTCGCGCTGTGGGTGTCCCGGGCCGACGGTGCGGTGCTCGACTGGGTCGTCGACTACTGGAACCGTTTCACGCTCTGGGTACAGGGTCTCGTCAGCTGATCGGATCGGTGAGTTGTGATCACGCTACGTGCGCACGCGATTTCCCTGGCGGCGGTATTCCTGGCGCTGGCCATCGGGGTGGCCCTCGGTTCGGGGCTGCTGTCGAACACGGTGCTGTCGGGACTTCGTGACGACAAGAAGGAACTGCAGCACCAGATCGACACCCTCACCGACGGCAAGAACGCGCTGAACGAAAAACTCAAGGCCGCAGGCGAATTCGATGCGCAGATGGCACCGCGGATGGTGCGCGACGCATTGAAGGACAAGTCGGTTGTGGTGTTCCGCACGCCGGATGCCGTCGATGGTGACGTCGACGCCGTGTCGCGGTTCGTCCGCGATGCGGGTGGCACCGTGACCGGCAAGGTCTCGCTCACCCAGGAATTCGTCGAGGCGAACTCTGCCGACAAACTGCTCTCGGTGGTCAACTCGCCGATCGTGCCCGCCGGTAAGCAACTGAGCACCGCGGCGGTGGACCAGGGGTCGCAGGCCGGCGACCTCCTGGGCATCACTCTGCTGATCGACAAGAACCCGGCCGCCGCGCCTGTGGACGACACCCAGCGCCAGACCGTGCTCGCCGCGCTGCGCGACACCGGGTTCCTGACCTATGACGATCCGCACATCGGCGCGGCCAACACGGCGCTGATCGTGACCGGAGGCGGCCTCGGCGAGGACGGCGGCAACCGGGGCTCCACCATGGCCCGGTTCGCCGCCGGGTTGGCGCCGCACGGCACCGGCACTGTGCTCGCGGGACGCTCGGGGTCGGCTTCTGGAACCGGTCCGGTGGCTGTGACCAGGTCAGATGCCGGTTTGACCGCCATGGTGAGCACCGTGGACGACGCCGATTCCAGCGCCGGTCAGATCACCGCCGTACTGGCTTTGGGCGACCTCGTGAGCGGTGGGAAGCCCGGCAAGTACGGCACCGGGCAGGGCGCGACGTCGGTGACCGTCCCGCAGTAGCGAGCCGGCAGCCTCCCAACTGCTCCGCGTACGCGCGGCGCGTCAGCGACGGCTTGTCGGTGTCGGTGTTAAGGTGAGATTCCGTGGGTCGGCAGGCCACAGCAGTTTCTCGATTCCCTGCCAGTCGTCACGGAGGATGCTTTTGCCCGCCTTACGCAAGCACCCGCACACCGCCACCAAACACCTCTTCGTCACCGGTGGTGTGGCGTCATCGCTCGGTAAGGGGTTGACCGCGTCGAGCCTCGGTCAACTGCTGACCGCGCGAGGGTTGCAGGTGACGATGCAGAAGCTCGACCCCTATCTGAACGTCGATCCGGGCACCATGAACCCGTTCCAACACGGTGAGGTGTTCGTCACCGAGGACGGCGCCGAGACCGACCTCGACGTCGGCCATTACGAGCGGTTCCTGGATCGCAACCTGTCCCAGTCGGCCAACGTGACCACCGGCCAGGTGTACTCCACGGTGATCGCCAAGGAACGCCGCGGCGAGTACCTGGGCGACACCGTGCAGGTGATTCCCCACATCACCGACGAGATCAAGAGCCGGATCCTGGCCATGGCCGAGCCCGATTCGTCCGGGCAGCGCCCCGACGTGGTGATCACCGAAATCGGCGGCACGGTGGGCGATATCGAGTCGTTGCCGTTCCTTGAGGCCGCCCGTCAGGTGCGCCATGAGGTCGGCAGGGACAACTGCTTCTTCCTTCACGTTTCGCTGGTGCCCTATCTCGCCCCGTCCGGTGAGCTCAAGACCAAGCCGACCCAGCACTCGGTGGCCGCGCTGCGCAGCATCGGCATCACCCCCGATGCCCTGATCCTGCGGTGTGATCGTGACGTCCCCGAACCGCTCAAGAACAAGATCGCGCTCATGTGCGACGTCGACATCGACGGTGTGATCTCCACTCCCGACGCGCCGTCCATCTACGACATCCCCAAGGTGCTGCACCGCGAGGAACTCGACGCCTACGTGGTGCGCCGGCTCAACCTGCCGTTCCGCGATGTGGACTGGTCGGAGTGGGACGACCTGCTGCGCCGGGTACACGAGCCGCAGGAGACGGTTCGGATCGCCTTGGTGGGCAAGTACATCGACCTGTCCGACGCCTACCTCTCGGTGGCCGAGGCGCTGCGCGCCGGCGGCTTCAAACACCGCGCCAAGGTGGAGATCCGGTGGGTGGCCTCCGATGACTGCGAGACCGACCTCGGTGCGGCGGCCGCGCTGTCCGATGTCGACGGGGTGCTGATTCCGGGCGGTTTCGGCATCCGCGGCATCGAAGGCAAGCTCGGGGCCATCTCGTTCGCCCGCAAGCGCGGCCTGCCGGTGCTGGGACTGTGTCTGGGATTGCAGTGCATCGTGATCGAGGCGGCGCGGTCGGTCGGTATCGCCGGTGCCAACTCCGCCGAGTTCGATCCGAAGACGGTGGACCCGGTGATCTCCACGATGGCCGATCAGAAGGACGCCGTCGCCGGCGAGGCAGACCTGGGCGGCACCATGCGGCTGGGTGCGTATCCCGCAGTCCTGGAAGCGGGATCGATTGTGGCCCAGGCCTATCAGGCGACCGAGGTGTCCGAGCGGCACCGGCACCGCTACGAGGTCAACAACGCCTACCGGGACCGGATCGCCGAGAGCGGGCTGCGGTTCAGCGGCACCTCGCCCGACGGGCACCTGGTGGAGTTCGTGGAGTACGACTCGAAGATCCATCCGTTCCTGGTCGGGACACAGGCCCATCCCGAGCTCAAGAGCCGGCCGACGCGGCCGCATCCGCTGTTCGCCGCGTTCATCGGCGCGGCGCTGGACTACAAGGCCGAAGAGCGGTTGCCCGGCATGGACCTTCCCGAGGATTTCGCCGAGGAGGCCGGGGAAGTGGAAGCCGGCGGAAGTCCTGTCGACGACGCCGAAGCCGCTTCACTTGGCTGAACACGACTTCGAGACCCTGGCCAGCGAAACCGTCTACGTCGGAAACATTTTCGCGCTGCGCGCGGATGAGGTCAGCATGCCCGGCGGCGGTTCGGCCCGGCGCGAGGTCGTCGAGCATTACGGCGCGGTGGCCGTGGTGGCACTCGACGAGGACGGCAACGTGGTGCTGGTGTATCAGTACCGGCATCCGCTGGGCCGTCGGCTCTGGGAACTGCCCGCCGGCCTGCTCGACCTCGGTGGGGAGCCTCCCGAGGTGACCGCGGCCCGTGAACTCGTCGAAGAGGTCGGTCTCAGAGCCGATCACTGGCGGGTGCTGGTGGATCTCGATTCGACGCCGGGGTTCTCCGACGAGAGTGTGCGGATCTTCCTGGCCACCGGGCTGACCGACGTCGGACGCCCCGAGGCCGAGCACGAGGAAGCCGACATGGTGGTCGAACGGGTGCCGTTGCAGGAAGCCGTCCGTCGGGTGTTCTCCGGCGACATCGTGAACGGCATTGCGGTGGCAGGCATTCTGGCGGCGCACGCGATGCCCGATGGGGAGGCGTTACGACCGGTCGAGGCGCCGTGGACCGACCGGCCGACAGCGTTCAGGCGGCGAAAAGGCTTGCTATGACGACGCCGTCCCCCGTCCGATCGGCCCTCGACGACCAGTTACAGGGCTACCTCGATCACCTGACGATCGAGCGGGGCGTGGCGGCCAACACCTTGAGCTCCTACCGGCGCGACCTGCGCCGCTACGCAGAGCACCTGACCCAGCGCGGAATCGATGATCTGGCCAAGGTGTCCGAGGCCGACGTCAGCGACTTCCTGATCGCCCTGCGCCGGGGCGACCCCGAGTCGGGAGTGGCTGCGCTGTCGGCGGTTTCGGCCGCCCGGGCCGTGGTCGCGGTCCGCGGTCTGCACCGGTTCACCACAGCCGAGGGCATCACCGCACTCGATGTCGCCCGTGGGGTGAAACCACCCACGCCCAGTCGCCGGCTGCCCAAGAGTCTCACTCTCGACGAGGTGCTCGCGTTGCTCGAGGCCGCAGGCGGGGACAGCGAAGCCGACGGTCCGCTGACACTCCGCAACCGGGCGCTGCTGGAGTTGCTGTACTCGACCGGGGCGCGAATCTCGGAGGCCGTGGGACTCGACATCGATGACATCGACACCCAGGCGCGCTCGGTGCTGCTGCGCGGCAAGGGCGGCAAGCAACGGCTGGTGCCCATCGGTCGTCCCGC
Source organism: Mycolicibacterium nivoides (assembly GCF_003855255.1). Taxonomy (NCBI): domain Bacteria; kingdom Bacillati; phylum Actinomycetota; class Actinomycetes; order Mycobacteriales; family Mycobacteriaceae; genus Mycobacterium; species Mycolicibacterium nivoides. Next base: position 1,558,578 of record NZ_CP034072.1, read on the forward strand.
GGTCAGCGCGCTCGACACCTACCTGGTGCGGGGCCGGCCGGACCTGGCCCGGCGCGGCCGGGGCACGCCGGGGATCTTCCTCAATGCCCGCGGCGGGCGCCTGTCCCGGCAGAGTGCCTGGCAGGTGTTGCAAGATGCGGCCGAGCGGGCCGGGATCACGTCGGCGGTCTCGCCGCACACGTTGCGGCACTCGTTCGCGACCCACCTGCTCGACGGCGGTGCCGACGTGCGCGTCGTGCAGGAACTGCTCGGTCACGCCTCGGTGACCACCACGCAGATCTACACCATGGTCACCGTGCATACGCTGCGCGAGGTCTGGGCGGGTGCGCACCCGCGGGCGCGCTAACCGCCCAGGTACTCCGATTCCAGCACCAGGTCGGGCAGCAGGGTCTGATACTCGGCATGCGTCTTGTGATGTTTCGTATCCCAGAGTGAACCCTGCTGCTCCTGCATGTAGGCCAGGTACTTCGGCGCTCCCGGAAGCTTCACGTTGTCGGCGACCACGATCGAGCCCCGGTGCAGCCAGCCCCGCTTCAGCAGGCTCTGCAGGTCGGTCAGGTAGGCGTTCTTGTCGTGATCGAGGAACACGAAATCCAGCCCGCCGGTCTCGAACCCGCCTGCCGCGAGCGCGTCGAGCGTGCGTCCGCCGTCGTCGATGGTCCCGACCACGCAAGTGATCCGGTCGGCCACCCCGGCGTGGGCCCAGATGCGTCGCGCGATGTCGGCATTGGTGGGGGAGAACTCGACCGAGAACACCCGGGCGGCCGGTGCGGCGCGGGCGATGCGCATGGCCCCGTAGCCGCAATAGGTGCCCAGTTCCAAAGCCAGGCGCGGGTTGGCCCGCACGACTGCCGCGTCGAGCAGCGCACCCTTCTCGTCGCCGACGTTGATCAGAAACGACTTCTCGTAGGCGAACTTGTCGATGGTGGCGATGACATCGTCGAGGTCGCCCGCGCGGGCGTTGGCCACGACATAATCGGCGGCCGCGGCCTCCCGGCCATCGCCCCACTGCCCGGTGCGGGCGAAGTGTCTGGCGCCGATTCCCATCCGGATGAACGACCACCGCAACAGCGGCAGCCGCTGTTTGAGACTCATGACGCACACCATATGCGCCCGATTGCCCGCGGGTCTGCCCGTCCTGGCTGCGTACCGACGTTAAACTTGCGGGGATGTGCGCCATGACTGCGGGATGCCTGACCGGTGGCGGTCGGGCGTGAACGACGACGGCGGGCATGACGGACTCTTCGAGCACAGCTCACCTGAGCTCGGTCTGACCGGGCGGCCACCGCGAGACATTCCCGAACCGCGGCCCCGTTCGACTCACGGCCCGGCCAAGGTCATCGCGATGTGCAATCAGAAGGGCGGGGTCGGCAAGACCACCTCGACCATCAACCTGGGCGCCAGCCTGGCCGAGTACGGCCGCCGGGTCCTGCTGGTCGACCTGGATCCGCAGGGCGCGCTGTCGGCGGGCCTCGGCGTCCCGCACTACGAACTCGAGCACACGGTGCACAACCTGCTGATCGAACCGCGGGTGTCGATCGACGACGTCGTGATCAAGACCCGGGTCAGCGGCATGGACCTGGTGCCCAGCAACATCGACCTGTCGGCCGCCGAGATCCAGCTGGTCAACGAGGTGGGCCGCGAGCAGTCCCTGGCTCGGGCCCTGTACCCGATCCTCGATCGCTACGACTACGTGCTGATCGACTGCCAGCCATCGCTGGGCCTGCTCACGGTCAACGGGCTCGCCTGCGCCGACGGTGTGATCATCCCCACCGAATGTGAGTACTTCTCGCTGCGCGGGCTGGCGCTGCTGACCGACACCGTGGACAAGGTGCACGACCGGCTCAATCCGAAGCTGTCCATCAGCGGCATCCTGGTGACCCGCTACGACCCGCGCACGGTCAACGCGCGCGAGGTCATGGCCCGCGTGGTGGAGCGGTTCGGCGATCTGGTGTTCGACACCGTGATCACCCGGACCGTGCGGTTCCCGGAGACCAGCGTGGCCGGCGAGCCGATCACCACCTGGGCACCCAAGTCCGGCGGCGCCGTGGCCTACCGATCGCTGGCACGCGAAGTCATCGACCGGTTCGGCGCGTGAACGATGTCCTGAACAACCCGACCACCGAGGGCGCCGAAGCGGATGCCGCGGTCGGGGGCGAACCGACTGCCGGCGATCAGCAGAACCGCTTCCAGGTTCGGCTCACCAACTTCGAGGGACCGTTCGACCTGCTGTTGCAGCTGATCTTCGCGCACCGGCTCGACGTCACAGAGGTGGCATTACACCAGGTCACCGACGATTTCATCGCGTACACCAAGGAGATCGGCGCCCGCCTCGAACTCGACGAGACCACGACGTTCCTGGTGATCGCGGCCACGCTTCTTGACCTGAAAGCGGCCCGGCTGCTGCCCTCGGGCGAGGTGCACGACGAGGAGGATCTCGCCCTGCTCGAGGTCCGCGACCTCCTGTTCGCGCGATTGCTGCAGTACCGCGCGTTCAAACATGTCGCGTTGATGTTCGCCGAATTGGAGGCCGCGGCGCTGCGCAGCTACCCGCGGGCAGTGTCGCTGGAGGACCGCTTCTCCGACCTGCTGCCCGAGGTGATGCTGGGCGTCGACGCCGGGAAGTTCGCCGAGATCGCGGCCGCCGCCCTCACCCCGCGGCCGGTGCCGACGGTCGGCATCGACCACATTCACGCACCCAAGGTGTCGGTGCCCGAACAGGCACACCGGATCATCGCGCTGCTCGAACAGCGCGGGATCGGCGAATGGGCCACATTCTCGGAACTGGTGGCCGAGTGCACGGACGGATTGCAGATCGTCGGGCGCTTCCTGGCACTGCTCGAACTGTTCCGCGCCAGGGCGGTAGCATTCGAGCAACCAGAACCGCTTGGAGTGCTCCAGGTTTCGTGGACCGGAGATCGTCCGACCAGCGAACATCTGGCAACCGCTGATGCGGAAGAATAGCGAGAACAATGACTGACGAGAACTCCGATTCCGGAGTGCAGTCCGATGATGCCCCGGGTGACGCGATCCCGGTCGGAGATGAGCTGGGCATCGATGTGGCGACGGTTCCAGAGCTCGAAGACGGCGAACTTGGCGCTGTGTTGGAAGCGTTGTTGCTGGTAGTGGACACGCCGGTGACGGTCGACGCACTGGCCTCGGCGACGGAACAACCCGCCTACCGGGTGATGGCCAAGCTGCGGCTGATGGCCGAGGACTACGCCGCGCGGGACAGCGGCATCGACCTGCGCGAGGCCGCGGGCGGCTGGCGGATGTACACCCGGGCGCGATACGCCCCGTACGTCGAACGGCTCCTGCTCGACGGCGCCAGGTCCAAGCTGACCCGAGCGGCCCTGGAGACTCTGGCCGTGGTGGCCTACCGGCAGCCGGTGACCCGTGCGCGGGTGAGCGCGGTCCGTGGTGTGAACGTGGACGCGGTGATGAGGACCCTGGTCGCACGCGGCCTGATCACCGAGGCGGGCACCGATCCGGATTCGGGCGCAGCGGCGTTCGCCACCACCGAGCTGTTCCTGGAACGGCTGGGCTTGTCGTCGCTGTCCGACCTGCCCGACATCGCGCCGCTGCTGCCCGATGTCGACGTGATCGACGACCTGAGCGAATCACTCGGTGACGAGCCGCGTTTCGCCAAACTCAACAGTGGCTCATCCGGCAGCAATCAGCCGCTGGCCTTCGACGTGGACAAGGACTGACATGGCTGAAGAAGGCGTACGGCTGCAAAAAGTGTTGTCCCAGGCCGGAATTGCCTCCCGCCGGGTGGCCGAACGGATGATCACCGACGGCCGCGTCGAGGTGGACGGTCGACTGGTGACCGAGCTCGGTACGCGTGTCGACCCGGCGGTCGCCGAGATCCGGGTGGACGGATCGCGCGTCGTGCTCGACGACACCCTGGTGTACCTGGCGATCAACAAGCCGCGCGGCATGATGTCCACGATGTCCGACGAGAAAGGCCGCCCCTGCGTGGGAGACCTGGTGGAGCACCGGGTCCGGGGCAACAAGAAGCTCTTTCATGTCGGCCGGCTCGACGCCGACACCGAGGGGCTGCTTCTGCTGACCAACGACGGGGAGCTCGCCCACCGGCTGATGCACCCGTCCTACGAGATCCCGAAAACCTATGTGGCGACGGTGATCGGCACGGTGCCGCGCGGACTCGGGAAGAAGCTGCGCGCCGGTGTCGAATTGGACGACGGCCCGGCACACGTCGATGACTTCGCGGTGGTGGACACCGTCCCGGGCAAGACCCTGGTGAAGGTCACCCTGCATGAGGGGCGCAATCGCATCGTGCGGCGGATGCTGGCCGCGGTGGATTTCCCGGTGCAGGAACTGGTCCGCACCGACATCGGTTCGGTGGCGCTCGGCGAGCAGCGGCCGGGCAGTATCAGGGCGCTCAGCCGCAAGGAAATCGGCGAGCTTTATCAGGCGGTGGGAATGTGAGCGGATCTCTGGTGGTGGCGGTCGACGGACCGGCGGGAACCGGAAAGTCTTCGGTTTCAAGAGGTTTGGCGCAGGCCCTGGGCGCCAGCTACCTGGACACGGGCGCGATGTACCGCATCGTCACCTTGGCGGTGCTGCGCGCCGGGGTCGACCTGGACGATGCCGAGGCTATCGACGCGGTGGCCTCGGGTGCGGTGATCGGTGTGGGTTCGGACCCCGGTGAGGACCGCGCCTTCCTGGCCGGCGAGGACGTGTCCGCCGAGATCCGTGGTGACGAGGTGACCCGGGCGGTGTCGGCGGTCTCCGCGGTGCCCGCGGTGCGCGCCCGGTTGGTGGATCTGCAGCGCGAACTGGCGGCCTCGGGTGGCCGCGTGGTGGTCGAGGGCCGCGACATCGGCACCGTGGTGCTGCCCAAGGCCGACGTCAAGATCTTCCTGACCGCGTCGGCCGAGGAGCGGGCCCGGCGCCGCAACGCCCAGAACATCGCGAGCGGACTGCCCGATGACTATGCGACGGTGCTCGCCGACGTGCAGCGCCGCGACCACCTCGATTCCACGCGGGCGGTGTCGCCGCTGCGTGCGGCCGAGGATGCTCTGGTGGTCGACACCAGCGATATGGACCAAACACAGGTCGTGGCACACCTTCTCGACCTGGTGACCCAACATGCGGGGGTACGGCGATGAGCGTCTCTGACGGAGACGGCACCTGGTCGGACGAAAGCGACTGGGAGTTCAGCGACGAGGTTGCCGAGGTTCTGGAAGAGGCCGCGGCGCCGCCTCCGGTGGTGGCCGTCGTCGGCCGGCCCAATGTCGGGAAATCGACTCTGGTGAACCGGATCCTGGGCCGTCGCGAAGCCGTCGTGCAGGACATCCCCGGGGTGACCCGTGACCGGGTGTCCTATGACGCGAACTGGCTCGGTCGTCGCTTCATGGTGCAGGACACCGGGGGATGGGAACCCGACGCCAAGGGCCTGCAGCAGCTGGTGGCCGATCAGGCGCTCGTGGCGATGCGCACCGCCGACGCGATCATTCTCGTGGTCGACGCGGTCGTCGGCGCGACCTCGGCCGACGAGGCGGCGGCCCGGATGCTGCGCAAGTCGGGTAAGCCGGTCTTCCTGGCGGCCAACAAAGTTGACACACAGCGGGGCGAGTCCGATGCCGCGGCACTGTGGTCACTGGGCATCGGTGAGCCGCACGCGATCAGTGCCATGCACGGCCGGGGCGTGGCCGATCTGCTCGACACGGTGATGGAGAAGCTGCCCGAGGTCTCGGAGGTTGGTGGCAGCGGTGCCGGCGGCCCACGCCGGGTGGCACTGGTGGGCAAGCCGAACGTCGGCAAGAGTTCGCTGCTGAACCGGCTGGCCGGCGACGAGCGGTCGGTGGTGCACGACGTCGCGGGCACCACGGTCGATCCCGTCGACTCGCTGATCGAATTGGGCGGCAAGACTTGGCGTTTCGTCGACACCGCCGGTCTGCGTCGCAAGGTCGGCCAGGCCAGCGGCCACGAGTTCTACGCCTCGGTGCGCACCCACGGCGCGATCGATGCGGCCGAAGTGGCGATCATGCTGATCGATGCCTCCCAGCCGCTGACCGAGCAGGACCTGCGGGTGCTGTCGATGGTGATCGAGGCCGGGCGCGCACTGGTCATCGCATTCAACAAATGGGACCTGGTCGACGAGGACCGCCGGTACCTGCTGGACAAAGAGATCGACCGTGAACTGGTGCAGGTGCAGTGGGCGCCGCGGGTCAACATCTCGGCCATGACCGGCCGGGCGGTGCAGAAGCTGGTGCCGGCGCTGGAGACCTCACTGGCGTCCTGGGACAAGCGGATCTCGACCGGACAGCTCAACAACTTCCTCAAGGAGATCGTCGCCGCGACACCGCCGCCGGTGCGCGGTGGCAAGCAGCCCAAGATCCTGTTCGCCACCCAGGCGGCCACTCGGCCCCCGACCTTCGTGCTGTTCACCTCCGGGTTCCTGGAGGCCGGTTACCGCCGGTTCCTGGAGCGGCGCCTGCGTGAGCAGTTCGGTTTCGAGGGCAGCCCGGTGCGGATCAACGTCCGGGTCCGCGAGAAGCGCGGAGCACCGAAGAAGCGCTAGCGATTCGTGCACGCTGGGTAACGCCTGGCGCGACGCACCGTGCACCAGTCGGGCCGATAGGGTGGCCCGAGTGTCTGTCACCCACATGATCCTGATCGCCCTGGCCGGCGTCGGCGCGGGAGCGATCAACGCCATCGTCGGGTCCGGCACGCTGATCACCTTTCCCACGCTGGTGGCGCTGGGGATTCCGCCGGTCACGTCGACGATGTCGAATGCCGTGGGTCTGGTCGCCGGCGGCGTTTCGGGCACCTGGGGTTACCGGCGCGAACTGCGCGGACAGTGGAAACGGCTGCGCTGGCAGATTCCCGGATCGGTGATCGGTGCCGGCCTGGGCTCCTGGCTGCTGCTGCACCTGCCGGAAAAGGTGTTCGTCACGGTGGTGCCGATCCTGCTCATCCTGGCCCTGGTTCTGGTGGTCGTCGGCCCGCGGATCCAAGCCTGGGCACGGCAGCGCGCGGAGGCGTCCGGCCAGTCGGCCGACCACGTCAGCCCGCAGCGCATGGCTGTGCTGGTGATCGGCACGTTCGCCGTCGGTGTCTACGGCGGCTACTTCACCGCGGCCCAGGGAATCCTGCTGATCGCGGTGATGGGTGCGTTGCTGCCCGAGTCGATGCAGCGGATGAACGCCGCCAAGAACCTGCTGTCGTTGTTGGTCAACATCGTGGCGGCCCTGGCCTACACGATCGTCGCGTTCGACCGGATCAGCTGGGAGGCGGCGGGCCTGATCGCGATCGGTTCGCTGATCGGCGGCTTCCTCGGCGCGCACTACGGCCGCCGGCTGTCGCCGAACGCGCTGCGGGCAGTGATCGTGGTGGTGGGCCTGATCGGGCTGTACCGATTGCTGACGGTGTGAGCCCATCGGCGGGATCCCGACCACGCTCTTGTAGGCTTGCTGAGTCTGTCTAACGACGAGGGAGAGGGGCGACCGGTGGCTGAACGTGCATACCGCACCGCGCCGTCTGCCCTTGCTGCTCTCGAGCCGTTCTGGCCGTCGCGCCGGTTGATGGCTTTCGACGAATGGTGTCGCGCGCGCATCTGATCCGCGCCCGTCAGTCATCAGGTCGCCCGGCGACCACAATCGAAAGCAGCCGAACCTATGCGTTCGCTTCTGATCTTCACGCTCGTCGGCCTCGGGGCCCAGTTGGTCGATGGTGCGCTGGGCATGGCCTTCGGTGTCACCGCATCGACCCTGCTGGTGCTCAGCGGGGTGGCCTCGGCACAGGCCAGCGCCGCGGTGCACCTGGCGGAGGTCGGCACGACGCTGGCGTCGGGGCTGTCGCATTGGCGGTTCAAGAACATCGACTGGAGCATCGTGCTCAAGCTCGGTGTGCCTGGCGCGATCGGTGCGTTCCTCGGGGCCACCGTGCTCTCCTCGCTGTCGACGGAGGACGCCGCGCCGCTGATGGCCTCGATCCTGCTCGGCATCGGTGTGTATGTGCTGCTGCGGTTCTCACTGGGTTCACCGCCTGCGTTCCGTGCGGGCAGCACCTCCCACACCGCGAAGTTCCTGACCCCGCTGGGCTTGTTCGGTGGCTTCATCGACGCCTCCGGCGGTGGCGGCTGGGGTCCGGTGACCACCAGCACGTTGCTGTCGCAGGGCAAGACCGCGCCCCGCACGGTGATCGGCTCGGTGAGCGCCTCGGAGTTCCTGGTCGCGGTCTCGGCGTCGCTGGGCTTCCTGGTCGGCCTGCGGGCCGACTTCCTGCACAACCTCCCGATCGTGGCAGGCCTGGCGGCGGGTGGCGTGCTGGCCGCACCGCTGGCGGCCTGGTTGGTGTCGAAGGTCAGCCCGGCGCTGCTGGGCACCGCGGTGGGCGGCGTGATCGTGCTGACCAATGCGCAGAAGCTGTTGAAGTACTTCGGCATCCAGGGAGCGGCCTCGACGGCCATCTACGTCACGATCGCCGTCGCGTGGGCCGGGTTGGTTCTGTACGCCTGGCGGACCTCGCGGGCGCCGGAGTACCTGCCCGAGGAGCTCGACGCCGACGAGGCTGCCGAAGAAGAGCTGGCAGACGAGCCGGACACCGCCGCGCGGTGACACAACGGGGGAGCGATTGGGGCGAAACCGGGTCCCTACGGTAAGCTTTCGACTCGCTGCCGGTGCAAGCCGGAAGCAAGCGGGCTGTGGCGCAGCTTGGTAGCGCACTTGACTGGGGGTCAAGTGGTCGCAGGTTCAAATCCTGTCAGCCCGACAAAGAAAAACCCTCTCTGACCAGTGTCGGAGGGGGTTTCTTCGTATCTGGGGAGCAACGGCGGTACGGCACCGGAGTTGGGATCGGTAGCGCCGCGGGGTGTGGTCCGCTTCGTCCTGTAACGGCGTGGACGACAGGGGAGGACGAGATCATGTGGTGGATGATTCCGGTGGTGGTCATCGCGTTCGACGTGGCGATCTTCGCCATCTTCGCAACCGTGAAACGGCGGCGGCGTGGGCTTGGGACGGCCCGTCGCGGTCGGTTCGGGTCTGTGGCCGGTGCCGGTGGAGGAGCCATCTGGGCGACCGGCGCCGACTCCTCCGGTTGTGGCGACGGAGGCCATGGGGGCCACTCGGGTTGCGGTGGCGGACACGGCGGCTGCGGTGCTGGAAGTAGTTGTGGTGGGGGAGGCGGAGGTTGCGGGGGCGGTGGCTGCTGATGATCACGTTGCGAAAGGCCGGCGCCCGACGCGCTGCCGGGCAGGTGATCGCCGATCTGGAGTTACCGGAGGCGGTGTTCAAGACGTGCCCTTGGCAACCGCGTGAACTCGTCGAAACCGGTCTGCGGCAGTGGTTGCGATGTTGCGCGGTAGCGCTGCGCGACGGTCAGACCATCGGGATGCCCTCGCGTGCAGTCGATGAAGCCTGGCATGGCCTGATCCTGTGCACCGTCCGCTACGCGGCATTCTGCACTGCCGCCTACGGACAGTTCTTGCATCACCATCCCGAGGGCGGTGCGCCGCCCGCCGCCACAGCGGCCGGCGAGTGCATGGATGAACAGTTGCGCCGCATCGTCATCGCTTGGTCCATGGTCGCCGAGCCGGGTGAACGGTGCGTCTTGTGGGATCTGGACTCTCGTCTCGGGCTCGATGAGCCGTGGGGCATCAGTGATCGCCGGGTCGCGGACATCGACGCGGCACTGTGTCCCAGTACGGGATGACGATCGTGACCTCGGGGTGACCCGAACCGAGGCCGTCCACGGGGTGGCTGCCAACTGCCTACGGCCGCTGACCGCTCGCTCCCGCCGACACCGAATCGAAAGCCACAGGCGCACAACGGTTCAGGTGGAAACCGCTTCGTGCCACCGCTGAACACGCACCGACAGTGACGAAGAGCCGTACCGTCTCACCCAAATCGGATTAGGAGATAACAATTTCGGCAGTATGCGGAAAGAACCTCGGGTAGTGGGTGCCGCCGCTGACGAATTGATGGCAGGGTGGCGATGGTGACCCAGGCAAGGAGCGTCGGCAGGCCATCGCCGGTCCGGCCCCGCCGCGTTGGGTCCGCTTGAGAGTTCTTCCTGTCCACCCCGCCATCGATTGTCGAGACCAACTGCGATCAGCGAGCGGACGGCACGTCCCCCGGAGGTACGAGGCGGTCAAGGAGCTGATGAAGACCTACCTGAAGTACCCGCCGCGGCAACTGCAGAGCGAAGGCTATACGGGCCCGATCACCGTCTCGCAGTACCAGAGGTTCAAATACGTGCGCGAACAGCTGGCCGCCGACGGGGTCAACATCGCGCTGCCCACCGGCAACTGAGCGCGAGCTCACGCAGTGACGGATGCACGGCCGGGTAGTTGACGGCTGTGCATCCGCAGAACAAGGACTACCCGGACGCTGCTCGACGGACCTCGGCTTCGCCGGAGACCAACTCCAGGCTGTCACCGACGTCCACCGTCACCTCCGCCGTCGCCTGGAAAAGGCCGTAGAAGTCGTCGGTCCGGGCGAAGGTGTGGGCCCGGGAGAACAGCGGCTGCACATCGAACACCCGCACCCGGAGCTTCTCGCGCGTGAGTCTGCCCAATTCCCGGCCGGATTCGGGGTCGGTGATCACCTGATCGGACTCGGAGTGCACGGCGAAAACCATGCCCGGCACGACGCCTGCCTCAGCGCCGCGATTGATGACCAGTGTGTAGTCGTCCTCGATGAGCGCGACCTGGCCGGTGAGGGTGTGCCCGTCGGTCATGACGCCGCCAGGGAATTGCTTTCTCGCAGGGATTTGGGCGCGGAGCCTGCCCGGATCCGCGGGCGTGCGTCGTGGCCTTCCACGGACAGCAGTGCGTCGATGTGGCTCGTCTCGTCCTGCTCCGTCCCGAGCGTGAGTTCGACGGCCGTCTTGGCCTGGAACAGCGCGATCATCGCGTGTTGCTGACGTTCGGCGCCGAATGCGTTGAGCGCGACCGCGAGCTTCTTGTCGACGTATTCGACCGAACGCTGCAATTCGGTCGGCGAGGCTCCCTGGCTTTCCACGCGCGGCGCGGGCTCAACGCCGAGTCCGCTGTACCAGCGGTGTGCGAGCGCACCGAGGGCGAACGAGCACACCGGAACCACCACGACGATGCACGCGAGGCCGAGAGAGTTCTGCAGTGCGATTGCCCCGACGATGCCCAGGAGCATGGTCACGCCCACCGCGGTCACAAGGCGGACGGCCGGCGGCACTGCGGCGATCGCGCGGGACAACTGCCGCAAGGCCTCGGCGCCGGATCGAGCAATGCCGGCGAGGAACGCGATTACGGCCGTGGCCGCATTGCGTGCGATCTGTCCCACCTTGTCGGCCTGCTCGCGCGTTACCGCGGGCTTGGGCATCGACCACACCCGCTGCTGCTCCGACGGCGCCTCGGCAGCGGTCTGTGGTTCACCCTGCACCTCGTCAGGCTTCGGCTCGGACGTCTCGGACGTCTCGGGAGCCGGCGCCACGTTTGTCACATTCGCATCAACAACCACATCTGCATCATCGCGCTGGTGCCGTCCGATGGCGGTCTCGGCGCGCCGAAAATCCGTAATTCACAGATCTGGAGTTGCCTCACACAGCTAATCCCTTTCCGTTGTGGCCGGCCCGCGCTATGAATCAATGGTGAGCAACCATGTGAACCTGACCGCGCAGGAAAGCTCGTTGATCGCTGAGAGTGATCCCGACGCTCTGGCACGGATGGACGAGAAGTCGCTGAAGGACCTGCAGAGTCGGCTCAGACAAGCGCGCGAGAAGAACTTCAGCCTGTTGCGGCGCCAGGGCGCGGCTCGCGTTGAGGCCGAAGGTGCCCGCGGCGCCGCACAACCGGCCAACGAAAAGCGCGGCGAAAAGGTGGATGTCTTCGACGAGGCACTGGCGCGAGTGAGCCAGCGCCTGGAGGACGTCAGCGACGTCGAGTAGCAACCGGCGGGCTTTCCTGCGAACGTCGTTAGTGGTTCCAGGTAATCCGGCGACGTCCGGTCGGGAAGCAGAGGAGCGGCCGCGTGGGTCTCGGTGTCTGGGGTGATCTCACGATTCTTGCCGCCGTGATGGCAGCGACCTTCGCCTCGTGCGTCTTCGTGAACAGGCGCCACAACCGCGTAGCTGCGGAATGTTCCTGCGTCACCTGGGAATTGGAGGTGTCGTTGGGGATAACGTCGCGATCTGCCTCGTCCGGCATGGACAGGCAGGGCGGCCTCAGATGAACGCCCGGGTGTACTGGGGCGGGAACGGGAGAGTCACCCCGCTCTCTCGGGCGGCTTCGCGAACCCAGTTCGGATTGCGCAGCAGGGCACGCGCCAGGAAGACCGCGTCGGCGTCGCCTCCCGACACGATCGCCTCGGCCTGTCCGGCCTCGGTGATGAGCCCGACTGCCGCGGCCGGGATGTCTGCCTCGGCTCGTACCCGCTTGGCGAACGGCACCTGATAGCCGGGAAACACCGGGATCTTGGCGTCGGGTACTGCGCCGCCCGTGGAGACGTCGATGAGGTCGACTCCCGACTTCTTCAGGCCGGCGGCGAGGGCGATGGTGTCGTCGACCGTCCAGCCCGGTCGCGGGTCATCGGTATCGCCGGCAAGCCAGTCGGTCGCGGACACCCGGAAGAACAGCGGTAGATGATCTGGCCACGCACGCCGCACCGCGGTGGCGACGGCGAGGGCGAAGCGCATCCGGTTATCCAGCGATCCGCCGTACTCGTCGGTGCGCATATTGGATTGCGGGGACAAGAACTGGTGGATGAGATAGCCGTGGGCGCCGTGGATCTCGAGGACCCGGAATCCGGCCGCGGCCGCCCGACGTGCCGCTGCAGCGAATGCGGAGATGATGCGTTCGATTTCGGCATGGTTCAGTTCGTGCGGCACGGGGTGGCGGCCGAACGGTACCGGGCTCGGGCCGACCGTCGTCCAGGGCTCGAACGGGCGGGTTGGGTCCGGCCATGGGCGGCCGGTGGATCCCTTCCGCCCGGCATGCACGATCTGTATGCCCGGGACCGCGCCTTGATCGGAGATGAAGCGGGTCAACCGCTGAAACCCAGGTACCTGAGCGTCGTTCCACAACCCGAGGTCGTAGACGCTGCTGCGCCCGACGGGGTCGACGGCGGTGGCCTCCACCATCGCCAGGGCAATGCCGCCGATGACCCGCGCGCCGAAATGCGACAGATGCCAATCGGTGGGTGTGCCGGCCTCGGGTCCGTCGACCACTGCGGAGAACTGCATCATCGGTGACATCCAGGCACGGTGCGCGAACCTCACATCGCGCAGCGTCAGCGGAGTGAACAGACTGGTCATCAGCTCATCCCCAGAAAGGCCCGTGCCGCCCGGATCAACGTGTTCTCGTCGGGCCCGTGCTTGACGGCGAACCGGACCGGGTCGGGCTCGGCCATGTCGAACGGGTAGTCGCTGCCGCACACGATCTTGTCCGTGCCTGCGATCTTGCAGAGCATCTCGAGCTGGGGTGCGTCGTGAGTCACCGTGTCGAAGTACAGGTCTTCGAAGACCTCGGAAGGCGGCCGTGCGCATGCGCCCCGGGCATCGGCGCGAGCCCGCCAGCCATGATCCCATCGGCCGAGCAGGCCCGGGGCGCATCCACCGCCGTGGAGGAAGCAGATGCGCAACGCGGGAAGCTCATCCTTGACCCCGCTCAGGATCAGATTTGCTACGGCAGTGGCGGTTTCGACAGGATTGCCGATCAGGTTGGCCAGATAGTAGTCAGCCCATTCCGGTCGGCCGATCTGCATGGGGTGCACCAGTACGGCAAGGTCGAGCCGCGCGGCCTCGGACACGATGTGCCGCAGTGTCCCCCGGTTCAGTGACGCGCCATCGACCACGGGTGGGACGGCGACCCCGACGACGCCCTCGGTGTCGCGCAGTGCGGTGAGCTGGGTGGTGATGAGTTCCGGGGCGCCCAGGCTGACGATGCCCAGCCCCAGCAGTTTTCCGTCCGCCCGGGCGACGACATCGGCCAGGGCGGTGTTGAAAGCCAGCGCGTAGTCGGCGCCGGCAGCTTCGCCGCTGAGTGGAAAGGCGAACGGAGGAGCGGAAAGGACGCGGATGCCAATGCCCGCGCGGGCCATGTCCTCGACGATGGCGGCCTCGTCGCTCATCGCCGCGGTGGCGATCGACAGCGGCAGGTCACCGAGATACAGCTGACCCTCCCGGTCATTCATCGGTCCGTACGGTGCACCCGGCGGCAGCCCGAACAACGAGTGGGGGAGCCAGTGCGCGTGGACGTCGATGACCCCGCTCGGGTGGTTGTCGCCGGTGCTCATCGGGCGATGTCCAGAGCGGCGTTGTCGCTGTCCAGGTGCTCGACGGTGGTGAAAACCAGTTCGGTGTCTCCGATGTTCTCGATATCGTGCAGCAGGAATTCGCCTGGGCCGAAGTGGAAATGGCGGGTCTCGCCGGCTCGGTAGGAGACTTCGCGGACGGTGCCGTCATGGGTGTGCTGGCGGCTGCTGCCCGCGTTGATCGCGGTCCAGAAGTAGTCGAGCACATGCCGGTGGGCGTGCCAGCGCTCACCCGGTGCCAAGCGGATCTCCCAGACGCGCACGCGGGTGTCCTCGCTGAGCAGGCGTGACCCGACGTTTCCGTCGAAGGCGTGGTCGGCGAACTCGGTTTTCAGCCACTCCGGCCAGCTTTCGAAGTTGGTGGCCACCAGTTCGCCGGCGAGCGGCAGATCGGTCAGGTAATTGTTGTCGGTCATCGTCGAGTTCCTCTCGTAGTAAGGGGTTTAGCGCCCGGGACCGTAGAGGCCGAAGCGCAGGTCCGGGTCTCCGGGGGTCCATGTGTTGCGGAACTGTGAGCGCTCACCCATGTCGACCACGCGGCGTAGGAGCGTGTCGCTGAGCTGCAACTGGGCCGGTTCCCACTTGGACAATGCCGAGGCGACATCCCCTGACGAGGTGGACAGCGCCGCGGCCAGTGCCCAGGCGTCGGCCGCGGCCTTGGCGGTTCCGGCTGCTGCGTGTGGACGTGATGCGCTCGCGGCATCGCCGATCAGCGCCGCCCTGCCGAGCGCCATCCGAGAGGACCGCACGTCGGACAGCACCTGGAGGTACGGCTGTTCGGTCGCGACAACCACTTCGGATACCGCGGGAGCCAGCTGGGTCGTGGCCGCCGCGCGCAGCTCGTCGACGAAGCGGTCCTGGACCTGGCCGGGATGAACCGAAACCGATCCGGTGAATCCTCTTTTGTCGATGAGAAGTTCACTGAGCTCGGGCCCGGCGGGCACGTTGCGATACCAGACGTAGTTCATCAGGCGGTCGGATTCGTCGAGGCTGTCCTCACCCGGTATCGGGTACATGGTGATGTGAGAGTTGGGAATGACGGTGTAGGTGATCGCATCGCCGAGCACCTCGCGTGTCTGCGCGCTGAGTTCGGACAGCGCGACGGTTCCCCGCCAGCCGACGTATCCGGAATACGCGAGCGCGGCCTCGGGGTCGAAGTGCGCCCGTGCCGGCGAGGTGATGCCGTCGGCGAACACGACGAGATCGGCACGCGCTGTCCTGCCACTCACGAACCGGACGGTCACGGTGTCGGCGTCTTGGTCGAAGCCGCAGGCGAATTCGCCGTAGTGATAATGCTCGGTGCCGAAGTCGGAGAGTAAGGCACGGTAGAAGGTGCCCCAGGAGGTGTAAGTCCACAGCGCCGGCTCACGGTGGATGACAGCGCCGCCGGCATCGAGGTACTGCACGTACTCGGTGGCGGTGTGCAGGTCGGACAGATCCTGATGGCTGCGTTCGGCGAACCAGCGCACCGTGTCGGGTTGCAGGACGATGCCGCTGCCGCGTCCGTCCAGCGGGGTCGGAGTGCGTTCGTAGACGTCGACGTGGAAGCCGAGGTCGCGCAACAGCAGCGCGGCGGTCAGACCTCCGATGGATCCTCCGACGACGATCGCCGACGCACCGGCGTATTCGGTCATGACGTACTCCCTTCGCTCAGCGGAACGTTGTCGACGATCGGGTGGTCGACAGGCAATGGTTGGCCGCGGGTCTCGCGGGCGAAGGCGAGACCGATCACGGCGATCAAGCCGACTGCCGAGACCGAGGCCGTGGCGAAGCCGAGGTTTCCGTCGAACCAGGAAGCGGCGATCACGCCTGCGGTGAGTGGTCCCAGCGCGGTGATGTAGCGGCCCACGCTGTTGCAGACCGCCAGCGCAGTGGCGCGCACACTGGGCGGGAAGAGTTCGGGGCCGTAGATGAAGGTGCCCGACAACGCGCCGAACAAGCCGAAGCCCAGCAGGGGCATGGCGACCAGCATTTCGGCGAAACTGCGGTCGAAGGGGAACACCCATGCGATGGTGGCTGCCGAGACCACGAAGCTGATCAGGAACGCTTTCTTGCGGCCGATGGCGTCGGCGACGAAACCCCATGCGGCATAACCGACGATGCCGCCGGCGTTGAAGAGCATGGCTGCCACGGCGACCCGATGGTCGGCCGCTTCCCGGGGAAGGTGATCGGCTTCGGTCATCTGCCTGATGATCTGCGGGTACCAGGTGGACACGCTCCAGAACGCCACGAGCGCTCCGGTGGCCAGCGCGGTACACACCAACATGGGGTGCAGCAGCGGCGGGCTGAACAGGCGCCGCAGAATGAATCGATCGTGATCGAGGTTGCGGCCAAGGGCCTTTCGTTCTTTGCGGGCCTGCAGGTGGGCGCCGATTTCGGGCGGCTCGGGCACGTAACGGCGGATGAACCAGACCACCAGCGCGGGAATGCCGGCGAGCAACATCATGGCGCGCCAGCCGTGGTCGCCGAGCAGCGCGTACGCGGCGGCTGCCATGAAGAACCCCGCCGCGTATCCGGCCATCATGACCCCACCCGCTCGGGCCCGGAAGCGATTGCGCCAGGTCTCGGCGATCAGTGCCGCGCCCACCGGCGCCTCGACGCCTGATCCGAGGCCGGCGATGAAGCGCAGAATGCCCAGCTGCCACCAGGTTTCGGCGAAGACGGCCAGGGCGCTGAAGACCGCGTAGGTGAGGATGCCCACCGACAACACCCGGGTGCGGCCGAAATAGTCGGCGAGCATGCCGAACAAGATCCCGCCGGTGGCCCACCCCATGAGGAACAGGGCCACCGTCATGCCACCGTAGAAGCCGATCGCGGCTCCGTCGACGCCGAGGCCGCTGTTGGGTAGCAGTTCACTCATGGCCGGACCCAGCACGAGGACATAGAGGCTGCCGGCGAAGCCGTCGAGCCCCCAGCCCAAGGTGGTGCCCGCGAGCACGAGCCATTGTGTTCGGGTGATGTCGTGATACCAACGTCCTGCGGACATGGGTGTGCCTTTCAGGGTGTCGGGGACAGATCAGTTGAGGCGGCGCTGTGGTTGGTCGCCGTACCACTCGACGTGGTCGGCGGCGGTGCGCACAACGATCGTCTTGATCCAGGAGAAGTCGTCGAAAGACTCTGTGCCAGCGTCTTTTCCTGATCCAGAGTCTTTGATGCCGCCCCATGGCAGAGAAGGCTCGAGCCGGTGGTGGTCGTTGACCCACACCATGCCTGCGTTGATCCGCGCCGCCACGCGGTGGGCGCGGCTGACGTCGGTGGTCCATACTCCGGCGCCCAACCCGTAAGGGTTGTCGTTGGCCATACGCACGGCGTCGTGTTCGTCGTCGAAGGGGATCACCACTGCCACCGGGCCGAAGATCTCTTCGCGAGCGACGGTCATGTCCATGGTGGCGTCGGACAGCACGGTAGGGGAGAGGAAGAAGCCAGCATCGAAAGGTTCTGGCAGCGAAGGCTTCTTACCACCTGCCTTGAGTGTCGCCCCCTCATCGAGGCCGCTTTGGATCAGGGCGGCGACCTTGTCCCGCTGGCGGGCGCTGATGAGTGGTCCCATCTGGGTGTCAGGCAGGGCGGGGTCGCCGAGCCGAATGGCCTGCGCGCGTGCGGCGAGCGTGTCGACGAACTCGTCGTAGATTCCGCGCTGCACGAGGAAGCGGGATCCGGCGACGCAGGACTGACCCGCGGCGACGAACGCTGCGAAGGCCGCGCCCTCGGCGGCGATGCGCGGGTCGACGTCATCGAACAGCACTACGGGTGTCTTGCCGCCGAGTTCGGCCGTAATGCGCGCGAACCGTGACGCTGTAGCGATGGCTGCGGACCGGCCGGCTTCGGTACCTCCGGTAAGCGTGATCTTGGCGATGTCCGGGTGACCGGTAAGCCGCTGGCCGGCTGCGCGAGCGCCCGTGACCACGTTGAGGACACCGTCGGGTAGCCCGGCGTCGGCGAGGATGTCGGCCAGCGCGAGGGTCGTCAGTGGCGTGAGTTCGGATGGCTTGACCACCACGGTGTTTCCGTTCGCCAACGCCGCCGACAGGCTACGCGCCAGGATCAGCATCGGATGGTTGAACGGGGTGATGATGCCGCAGACGCCGAGCGGAAGCCGCTGCTGATATGTCAGATACGGGCCATCGCCCGGCAATACGGCCTGACGCTGGGCCGCCAGGAGTCCGGCGTTGTACCGAAACCACTCGGGTACCCGGGACAGCTGTGCACGCGTCTCGGTGATCGGCCGGCCATTGTTGCGTGCCTCCAGCGTGTAGAGGGTCTCGCTGGAATCCTCGATCGCATCGGCGATGCGCAGCAGGAGCTTGGCACGGTCGCTGCGAACCATGTTCGGCCACGGTCCGTCCTCGAATGCTCTGCGTGCGGTCGCCACCGCCATGTCGACTTCGTGCTCACCTTGCTCTGGCACCGTGGCGATCGCCTCGCCTGTGGCGGGGTTGACGATGTCGCGGAGTTGGCCGGGCAGCGGCGCCGCAGTGGCTGTGGACTCGGGTGTGGTGGCCGGGGATACCTGGGTCATGGCTATGAGTGTCGTCACAGCGGGATCGGTGCGCTATGTCGCGACCGACATACTTCTTCTTGATAAATGTCGCTGATGACACCTCGATCTGGGGGAGACTGAGGGCGTGACTTCGTCCGCGGGCCATGAACGGCCAGGTGCTGAACTTGTGACATGGTTGTCGGCGCTGCGCACGCTCAGCGCGCAGGCCAGCGCCGACACCGATCTGCTCGAGGTGCTCTGCCTGGTTGCCGATACGGCCCGGACGCTGCTGGGTTTCGACTTCTGTGGCGTCCTCATCCCAGATGCACACCGGGAGCGGTTGCTGGTACAGGGATGGAGTGGCCTGTCTGAGGAGTACGTCCGACGAGTCAACTCGGACAGGCCGATTCGGCTCGACAGCCGGTCCCCATCGAGCCGGTCTTTCCATCAGGGTGAACCGGTGGCCATTCGGGATGTGCGGATCGAACCCGACTTCGCCCTCTGGGCCGGCGTGGCGCAGGATCAGGGATACCGGGCCATCGTCGCCGTGCCCCTCATCGCCGGTACCGAAGTGCTGGGAACGCTCAACGGCTACTACACCTCGGTACATACCTTCACCCGCCACGAGATCGAGCGGTTGATTCTGTTGGCCAACCATGCCGCGATCGCGGTCACATCGGCACGCCGACTCGATGAGTTGCGCGCCCTGACCAGTTCGCTACGCGAGCAACGCGATGCGCTGGCCCGCTCGGAGCAGATTCACGAGCGGCTGCTGACAGTCACCTTGCGGTCTGGCGGTATCAGTGGAATCGCTGCCGCGTTGAGCGAATTGATCGGACGTCCGGTGCTGATCGATGACGGGCGTCAGGCCGAGATCGCCCGGGCCGGCGACGGTATCGAGTTTCCCACGCCCGCAGCGCGTTCGGCCGTGGCTGAACGTGACACCACGGGACCGTCGCCGACTGTCGAACCCGTCTCGGTCGCAAGCGATGTCGCGACGGGATGGCTTGTCGCCGGCGTGCGCCTGGGTAGCGAGGTGGCCGCCCGGATCTGGTTCCCGGGTGACGTCGAAGCGCTTGACCCACTGCAGATCCGCGCCGTCGAACACGCGTCGATCGTGGTTTCGGTCGAGCTGTTGCGCGAACGAACCGCGGCCGAGGTTGAGAGGCGGCTGAGCGGTGAATTGTTGACCGACGTGTTGTCGAGCAGTGGAGAACTGCCTGAACCGCTGTTGATCCGTGCGCAGCGGCTGGGCCACGACCTCGGAGTGGCGCACGTCGCGATCGTGGCAGCCTTGGCCGGACCGTCTGAGGCAGGCTTGCGTCAGGCCTGGCAGCGAGCGTTGGCGAGGGTGACAGAGCTGGCGTCGGCGTACCAGCCGAGGCCACTGGTTGCGATGCACGGCGGCATGCTCGTCACGCTGTGGCCTGACGGCGCCGACGCCGGCACGCCGCCGGGCGTCATGGTGCAGCGAGCGATGGCCGAAGTGTCGCAGAGCGTTACGGCCACCGTGGCAGTGTCGCCCACATACGGTGCCGACCACGGCGAGGGTTATCAGATCGCCAGGTCAGCGCTTGAGATCGCGACCCGGGCCGGGCGCACCGACACCGTGATCACGCTGGAGGATCTCGGCATCGTCGGACTGCTGCTCCAACTCGAAGACCCGGCCAAACTCACGGCATTCGCCACTCGCACCCTGGAACCGGTCGTTGCATACGACGCCAAACATCGCACCGAGCTGATGTCGACCCTGCGGGCCTATTTCGCTTCCAGGCAGGAGCGTAACGCGACGGCCGACTCGCTGTTGGTCCATCCAAACACCGTCGCGCAGCGTCTGCGACGCATCGAGCAGCTGTGCGGTGTTGATCTCGCCGACCCTGCCACCATCGTTCAGTTTTCTTCCGCACTCACGGTGTACGACGTCGCCGCGCCGGGCTGACGGCTTCTGGCCGGAATTACGTCAGGTACGTTTCGTGCCCGGTGGGGAATCCACCGCCGTTGGTGGCGATGTGCACGTGGTCGTAGTGGTTGGCGGTAGCTCCGCCGCGGTCCGACATCATTCGCGGGGCTTTGCCGCGGGAGTAGATCTGCTGCCGGAAGATCACGTGGTTCACGCCGAACCGGTCGGCATTGTCGAGGACGTACGCGACGATCCGGTCTCCGAGGGCTTTGCCTTCCGGAGTGCTGTAGTTCGGGATCATCACGTCGATCGCCAACCCGTTCGGGTGCCACTTCATGGAATCGGCCCGGACTCCGCCGATGTTCAGAATCTGGGGGAACCGCGCGCTGACCGCGCGGGCCGCCAGGATGGTCTCGACCTGTAGGCCCTTCTCTGAGGCCCGGCCGGCGGGTAGCGGGAACCTCATGTTCCGGCGCACGGCGCGGTCGGCACGTACAGCGGGTGCCGTGGGCGCGGCTGCAAGCTGGACGGCCGGGGGTGCGACAACCTCGGCACCGCCCTTGGTGGCCGGCCCGGTGTCTGCGCCGACGACGAGGAGTGCGGCGGCAGGCACGACGACGGCAGCCATCGCTGCGGATCGGCGGCGCCGATGCCTTTTCAACTGGTGTCTACCCACGAGGACCGGACCCTACCGGCGGTATGAACCATCCCGGGAATCGCGAAGTTGTCTGGTGCTGTCGATGGCAACTAGTTCGGCGATCAGACGTCAACCGATGCTTGACGCGCACAGGCGTCCGGCGAACGCGAGGTGAACAGAGGGCGAACCCCGGCGTATTAGCAGGTCAGAAATCATCGCACATGCGGCGACCGGTCCGGATTCCAGGGGGCGGGCACGGTGTGTGGGCGGGCCCGAAGTGGGCTCGATCGGAGTGATGTGTGCCCAGGTGGGCAAAATTTATGGCATTTACCACACCAGTCGGTCGACAGTGCCTACGCGGCGGCTGACGACGGCGTAATTTGAGCGAATCAAGCCCCGTCGAAAACGGGAGGTCGAGCCATGGCAGATGTCGACTGTTGCGTGGTGGGCGCGGGCTTCGCAGGCCTCGCCGCGGCCTTGCGGCTCAAACAGGCGGGCCGCTCCTTGGCCCTGCTCGAGGCGCGTGATCGGGTCGGTGGCCGGACCTTCACCGAGGTGCTCGATGACGGAACGTGGATCGACCGCGGCGGGGCCTGGATCGGACCGGGGCAGGATCGCATCAAGGCCCTGATGGCCGAATTCGGGGCCGAGGAGTACAAGGAGTACGTCGACGGCGACGCCATGATGATCCTCGACGGCAAACAGCACCGTTATTCCGGCACGATTCCGTGGGCGATGAGCCCGTGGGCGATCGCCAACCTCGGCGCCGGACTGCTCGAGGTGGAGCTGATGTGCAAGACCATTCCGTTCGATGCCCCATGGGAGGCGAAGAAGGCGGTCGAGTGGGATCGGATCAGCCTGGGGGAGTGGATCAACCGGCATATGCGCTCCAAACAGGCGCGCGAGATGCTCGACATGGCGCTCGCCGGCATCTACACCTCCGCGGGATCCGAGGTGTCGTTGTTGTGGGCGCTCCATCAGATGGGGTCGGGCGGCGGCCCGGGCTTCGTCATCTCCAACAAGGGCGGTGCCCAGGACGCGCGGGTGCGCGGTGGCATGGGCGCCGTCTACGGACCGATGGCAGCCGAACTGGGCGGCGCGCTGCATCTTTCGCAACCGGTGCACCTCATCGCGCACGACGACGACGGCGTGACGGTGCACGCCGAGAGCCTGACTGTGCGAGCGCGGCAGGCCATCGTCGCCGTCCCTCTGGCTGTGGCGAGCCAGATCGTCTATGAGCCAGTACTTCCCGTGGACCGAATGTTCCTCCACCAGCGGATGCCCAGCGGTGCCGTCTTCAAGATCTCAGTCGTCTATGACACGGCATTCTGGCGTGCCGACGGGCTGTGCGGACAGTCCGCCGCACCCGGCAGCCCCGCGACGCTGACCATCGACGCCTGCACCGACACCGGCACTCCCGGAATCATGTGCGTCATCACCGAAGGGCCCGCCGCCCGTCGGCTCGGGTTGCTCGACGCCACCGAGCGCAAGGCTGTCGTGATCGGCGAGTTGATCGACCGGTTCGGTCGGAAGGCCGCCTCACCGGTGAGCTATCACGAGCAGAACTGGACGGTGGAAAGGTATTCGGGTGGCGGGATGATCAGTCACGCCCCGCCCGGCGTGCTCACTGAGTTCGGCCCTGCGCTGCGGGCCCCGTGCGGACGGATCCACTGGGCCGGCACCGAGAGTTCGGCCATCATGTGCGGCTGGATCGACGGTGCGGTCCGGTCGGGTGAGCGCGCCGCCGCGGAGGTACTGGCCGCCGAGAGCGTGGCGGCCGCGTAATAAAGCCCACGTAGCGCGTTTGCGGGGGCTACCGTGCATTCGTCGGCGTTCGATCGAGTCCGGTATCGCTGTTCCGGGCCAGCCCGCGACGAGGTGATGTCGAGTGCACAGCGGTGAGTTGGAGAGTCGGCAGGCGCTCACACTCGACGAGTCCGTGCTGGCCGACGCCGAGGAACCAGACCGCCCGGTCGTGGACTTCCTGCGGGCCACGCCCGGCCGGATCGCGGTGCTGGCCGTCATCGTGATCGCGGCGGTGCTGACCGTGGGCGTGGCGGCGTCGGCGACGGCGGCCGATCGGCAACGCGAGCTTCAGACCCTGCGGTCACACACCGAACCGCTGGCCGATGCCGCACAACGGATCTACAGTGCCCTGTCGTCCGCCAACACGACCGCGGCCACTGCCTTTCTGGCCGGCGGTGTGGAACCGCGCGATGTCCGCGATCGCTACGACGCCGCGGTCGGAGAGGCGTCGGCCGGCCTGGTTACCGCCTCGAATGGGGTGTCGCCCAACGATATCCAGTCGCTTACGTTGCTCACCGACCTGTCCAACCAGCTGGCGGTCTACACGGGCATGATGGGGACCGCTCGTGCGGCCAACCGCGACGGCCGCCCGATCGGAGTCGCGTACCTCAGCGAATCGTCGACGCTGCTGCAGCAGTCCATGCTCCCGGACGCCGAGCGGTTGTACCGGACGCAGGCCGAGGCCGTCATGGCATCGGGGCGGTCGGCCGCGGCGCCTCCCGCGTTGATCGCGGGAGCCGCGCTGGCAGTGGGATTGTTGCTGTTCGCGCAGGTCTTCGTCGCCCGGCGCAGCCATCGGCGCATCAACCCGGGCCTGTTGTTGGCATCGGTGTTGATGATTGCGCTCGCTGTGTGGCTGACGGTGGCCGGACTCATTGTGACGCACGCCGTCAACGGTGCCCGCGCGGCCGGAGGGGAGCCGCTGGAATCGGCGGTGACCGCCCGGATCCTGGTCCAGCAGGCCCGTGCGGACGAGATCCTCGGGCTGCTCAAACGCGGCTCCGACACACTCTCCGACATCCGATTCGAAGAACGGACCACGCAGGTCGCACGGATCCTCGACAGGCATGCGGTCAACGGGGCACAGGACGCGCTGCACGGCTGGAAAGCCGCGCACAGCGAGATCCGCGGCAAGCTGGGTAGCGGCGACTATCCCGGTGCCGTTGAGATCGCACGAGACGGCGAAATGCAGGGTTCGACGGCCCAGTTCACCCGGCTGGATCAGGCGCTGGGGGACGACATCGCACGATTGCGGGACCGGCAGCGCGACGGGATCACCCGCGCGTACGGGGCGCTGAGTGCGTTGCCTGCCGGTGCCGCGGCCATCAGTGTGCTGGCCGCTCTCACCGTCGCCGCAGGGATCGCGCCGAGACTGAGCGAGTACCACTGATGCGGGCAGTAACCGGACTCATCGTCCTCGCCGCGACCGTGGTGACGGGATGTTCCACGACGCAACCGCTTGTCCAGGTGTCGGCCTCGCTCACCGCGATGCCGACGCCGAGCGGCGCCGTCGTGGCCTCCGGGGTTCACGGCGTGCCGGTCGAGAGTTGCGATGCGACAGCGAGTTTGCGCCCTTCAGAGGTGTCCGGACCGGCAGTGCAGGCGATCCGGCAGCGGGGCCGGCTGATCGTCGGTATCGACCAGAACACCAATCTGATGAGTTTTCGCGATCCCGTGTCGGGTGAACTGACCGGTTTCGACGTCGATATCGCGCGCGAGGTGGCCCGCGATCTGCTCGGCGACCCCGGCAAGGTGGACTTCCACCTGCTGACCTCGCCGGAGCGCATCACGGCTCTGCAGGATGGCACCGTCGACATCGTCGTGAAGGCGATGACGATCACCTGCGCCCGCGCGGAGCAGATCGCCTTCTCCACGGTGTATTTCGATGCGCATCAACGATTACTCGTGCCCAAGGACTCGCCGATCCGGGGACCGGCTGAGCTGGCGGGGAAGAGGGTGTGCTCTCAGGTGGACACGACATCGCTGGCCACAGTCGCCCGGGTGGCGCCGGCGGCGGTCCTGCTGGCCGTACAGAATTGGGACGACTGCCTGGTCGCGCTGCAGCAGGGCCAGACAGATGCGGTCAGCACCGACGACTCGATTCTGGCCGGGATGGCCGTGCAGGATCCGTACCTGCACCTGGTCGGTCCGAGTCTGGAGGATGAGCCGTACGGCATCGGCATGAACAAGTCGCGCCAGGATCTGGTCCGGGCCGTCAACGCGAGCCTGGAACGCATCCGGCAAGACGGGACATGGTTGTCGCTGTACCGGAAGTGGCTCACTGTGCTCGGCCCGCCGCCGAGTCCGCCGCTGCCTAGGTATCGGGACTGACATGGCGGAGCAGGAGGGAACGCGCGCCGTCCTGGTGACCGAGTCGTCACCGGTAAAGGTCGAGGGCACCCGCCCGCGGTTGCGTACCGGGCGTCGTCGGATCGGGGATGGCCTGGTCGAGGTCCCGATCCGGGCGGACATCGAGCCGGCCGGCGCGATACTCACCAATCCCGTTGTCGCCGAGTCCAAACGGGAATGCGGTGGCTGTGGCCGACCGGTGGGACGGGGGACTGCCGGTCGGCCCGGGCCGTGCGAAGGGGTGTGCCCGCATTGCGGCGCGCTGTTCTCGTTCTCACCTCAACTGGAGACCGGCGAGCTGGTTGCGGGCCAGTACGAGGTTCAGGGTTGCATCGCCCACGGCGGTGTCGGCTGGATCTATCTGGCGGTCGACCGCAATGTCAGCGATCGGTGGGTGGTGCTCAAAGGTCTGCTCCAGCCGGAGGCGCAACAGGCGCAGGCGATCGTCGTCGCCGAACGTCAGTTCCTCGCGATGGTGAACCACCCCGGCATCGTCAAGATCTACAACTTCGTCGAACATCCAGGGTTCGACGGGCGCCCGGTGGGCTACATCGTGATGGAGTACATCGGCGGGACCACACTCGAAGCCATCCTGGCGAAACAGCAGGCGGCGTCCGGGGACCCGGCCAAACCGATGATGCCGGTGGAGCAGGCGCTCGGATACCTGCTCGACGTCATGCCGTCGCTGTCGTATCTGCACTCACTCGGCCTGGTCTACAACGACCTCAAACCCGACAACATCATGCTCACCGAGGACAACATCGAGTTGATCGACATGGGTGCGGTGTCGGGTGTCGGGGATTTCGGGTACATATACGGCACCAAAGGGTTTCAGGCACCCGAGATCGTCCGGACCGGACCGTCGATCGCCACCGATGTCTACACGGTTGGCCGAACCCTGGCCAAGCTGACCGTCGACCTGCCCAACGATCGCTATGCCGAGTCATTGCCCGCCCGCGACGAGGTGCCCTTGTTCGAGCGGTACGAATCCTTTTATCGGCTGCTCGCCCGCGCGACCAACCCCCGTCCGGCACAACGGTTCTCGTCTGTCGATGAAATGGCGGACCAGTGCCGGGGCGTCCTGCACGAGATCATCGCCGAGCAGACGGGCTCGCCGAGTCCGCGGACGTCGACGCTGTTCAGCGTGGCGCGCTCCACATTCGGCGTCGATCTGGCGTTGCAGGGCACCGATGTGTTCGTCGACGGCCGGCGGCGCACCGCTGCGCTGGACGCCCGTGACATCGCGGACGCTCTGCCGGAACCGGTACCGGTCGAGGACGCCGAGGACGAATGGCGGGAGGACTGGGACGATGGGATCGCCGGCCTGGCGACCGGTGATCTCGGGGCGGCCCTGGCGTGTTTCGAGCGGATCGTGGCCCTGCTTCCGGGTGAGCCCGCGCCCAAGCTGGCGGTGGCGGCGACGGCTGAACTGCTGCTGGCCACGGACGACGCGCCGAATGCGGAACGGTTGCGGCAGTTGGCAGAACGGTGCTACCGGACGCTGTGGCGCACCGACCATGCGATGGTCAGCGCGGCGTTCGGCTTGGCCCGACTGCTCGCGGGCCAGGGCGACCGGCCCGCCGCGATCGATGTGCTCGATCACGTCCCGGTGACCTCACGCCACTACGGCGAGGCCCAACTGACATCGGTGGTGATGCTGCTCGAGGGGCGGACCAACGCCGAGATCACCGAGGCGCAGTTGCGCGATGCCGCACGGCGCGTGGGCGGTCTGCCCGAGACCGAGCCGCGCGTTCTGCAGATCCGCGCGTTCGTTCTCGGTGTCGCGCTCGACTGGCTCCGGTCCGGCGCGCTGCCCTCGGCCGGCGAGCCGATTCTCGGCCATGCCTTCGACCAACGCGGTTTGCGCGTCGGCATCGAGGAGGTGCTGCGGGAGCTGGCGCGGCACTCGCCACGGCGGCGTCATCGCTATCGGCTTGTCGACGTGGCGAATTCGATCAGGCCGCCGAGCTGGATGTGAGGCCGGCGCGGCGAGATCCGGGCCGCGTCGACGGCGCGCGTCCGCGGGATGCTGACGCGCATCTGACATCCTGACGAGCATGAAGGCGCTGATGATCTCCGTGATGGCGGCCGCGGCCGGGCTCGCTCTGGCCCCGGCGGCCCTCGCCGACGATCAGGGTTATCTCGCGGAGGTTTCCTCACTGGGCCTGCCGGTCTCCGATGACAATCGGGACGTTCTCGTGCAGCTTGGCCGGCAGGCGTGCCTGACTGCCCACGAAGATCCGGCAATGCGGCCCGACGATCTGGCGATGCAGATCGCCGAGGCGCGGTCGGCATATCCGTTCGAGAAGGCCACGGTCGTGGTGACCGCGGCGCTGCACAACTACTGCCCGGATGTGACGGCCACACCGAGCGTGAGCTAGTCGCCCGACCGGGTGATTCCTCGCACCACGGCGACGCAGAGGTCGGCGCATTCGGCCGCGAGTTCCGCGGTGGTTTCGATGGGATTCGCCAGCCAGGCTTCGATGATCTGGTTGACGCCACCGACCATGAACTGTGCGCCGCGGCGCAACTCGGCAGGGCTCGGTGTCGCGGACTGCAGGACATCGGGCGCAAGCTGGACGATCAGGCCGGTGATCATCTCCAGGATGTGCGTGCGGTGCTCTGCCAGTCCGGCGACGCTGCTCACGTCGCCGGTGGCGATGCGGTGGATGTGGGGGTCGGCCGCGATGATGTCGAGGAACGCGGTGAGCGCCGACCGCAGCTTGTCGGACAGTGTGCCCGGGTCCCCGACGCCCGCGTTCACCAGCGCCGTGAGCAGCTGATCCCGCACGTCGTCGGAAATGGCGAACAGCAAGGCGTCTCGGCTCTCGAACTGTTCGTAGAAGTAGCGCGAGGTCAGCCCGGCGGCGGTGCAGACGGCCCGCACGGTCACCTCGGTGATCCCGGATTCGCCCCAGATCTGGCGTCCGGCGGCGAGCAGCTTGCCTCGTCGTTCCGTGCGGCGGTCGGCCGCACTGACGCCGCCGTAGCCGCGCACCACTTGTACGCGCTTCATTGACAGCACCCTACCCGGCGCCTACATTCTGACTACGTACGTAGTCAGTCGTCCCGGTCGGTTCTGTCCAGGAGGTCACGTTGAACATCCCGGCTCGCCATCCCGAACGGCCACTTGTCGTTCCCGGTGCCATTCGGACGTTCGCGATGATGCTGGGCGTCCGCAACCCTGACGCGCAGCAGTGGCGCCGGCTCGGCGAGCGATTGACGGTCGGGGACGAGCCGATGGACCGCCTGGTCGACTGGATGTCGTCGGCGGGGATCGCGCAGATGCGTCCCCTGTTCGAGAAGGCGCTCGCCGAGGGCATCGACAAAGTGCCCGACGCCCCGGAACCGTTGCGCGAGTTCTTCACCGGCGTCGAGACAGTCCCGGCGTGGGTGAACCGGGACAAGCTGCGCAAAGGACAGCGCGCACTGCTTCGGGGCGGTTCCGACGGCATGTCGATCGCGCGCGATGTGTCGCTGCTCGGCGGTTACCAGTTCTCCGGGTTCAACAAGACCCTGCTGCGTACGGGTGCCCTGGAGAAGGGGTCGAACAAGCGCTTCGCCGAGACGATGCAGTGGGCGATGGATGTCATCTCCGACGGTGGTCTCGACCCCTTGGGGGCGGGGTACAGGTCCACCCTGCACGTGCGGTTGATCCATGCGTTCGTGCGCCGCCACGTGGTGGCGATGCCGGACTGGCGCGCCGACGAGTGGGGTTTACCCGTCAACCAGACCGATATGGCCGCGACGCTGGTCGGTGCTCTCGTCGCGCCGCCGGTGGCCTCGCTCGCGATGGGAATCCTCCCTGCGCCAGGCGAACTCGACGCCATCGCGCACCTGACCCGCTATGTCGGCTGGCTGATCGGCGTGGAGGATGAATGGCTGCCCAAGACCTTCCAAGAGAGCATCCGCGTGCTGTACCACACGTCCACCGCGCTGGCGGTTCCCGATGAGACGACGCGGCAGTTGTCGGTTCCGATGGCCGAGGACCCGCTGTCGTGGCACTACCGCGGTATCGGCGGCCTGCGTCGCCGCTTGGCGTGGGCACAGCACCTGTCGATCACCAGCGCGTTCCTCGGGCCCAGCGCGATGCGTGTCCTGGGGCTGCCCGCCTACATGCCGCCGTGGTATCCGCTGGTGAAGATGCCGGTCAATCTGATGCGGAGTGCCGCTGCGATGGCTTCGCGGAGCGGCATGGATCGCGCGGTATCCCGCGGACAACGCGAGCAACAAGTCTTGCTGCGAACCATCATCGGCGACAGCGCGGCCAATATCGGCGAGTCAGCGGTGCACGTGAGCAGCGCAGCCTGACCACAATTACGTCTAGCGGGTCATCGAGCCGATGAAATAGGTTTCGTGGCCCGTGGGGTAGCCGCCGCCGTCGGTGGCGATGTGGACGTGGTCGAAGTGATTGAGGGTCTCGTTCCCGTAGTCGGCGGTCCAATGCGGCGCGCCGATACCCGGATAGAGGCCTTGCCGCCAGATCACGTGCAGCACACCCCAGCGCTCGGCGTTGGCCAGGGCGAAACCGGCGATCTGGTTACCGAGTTCGATGCCCTCCTTGGAGTGATACTTCGGGATCATCACGTCGATCGCCAGACCGTTGGGATGCCACTTCAGCGCATCCTGCCGATACCCGCCGATGGTAGTGATCTCGGGGAACATCACCGCGATGGCGCGGGCCACCCAGATGGTCTTGACCTGTAGGCCGCCCTCGGGTGCCGGGCCCTTCGGTAGGGAGAACTGGAAGTCACGGGCCACTACGGGTGCGCTGGCCGCCACCAACTCGGCTTGATGAGCCGCCGGCGCCGGCTGCTGCTGCTCCACGGGCGGCGTCGCCGCAGGGACGTCCGCACAACATTTCGACTCGGTGTTCTGGACGTAGACCATGCCCGCGGCGACGGTGACCGAGACCGCGAGCGCCAGCAACCGACCCCTGCCGCCGGCCCACCGTCGTTTCCCCACGGCAGCAATTTACTGCGCTCGCAAGCCCGGTGGGACGGGAACCGCGTCCGGCAACCTCATGTCTTTCTCGATGGCACCCGGAATTGGCTGAAATCGGGCCGTCAGGGCCCGCCCGGTGCGGTCTCGGCCTCGCGGTGCGGGCAGGTTTCGGGGAACCTGCGATGGATGGCGTCGATCAGGTGATGCGTCTCGTACAGATCGGCACGCAACTTGCTGACCTCGCGGCGATCGCACGCCGACGCTCGGCGCTTGCGCCGCTCCGCTTTCTCCAGGCGCGTCGACACGTCCTCCACGTGCCGCCATAACTCACCCAGAAGGGACTGAGCCTGTGCGGTGTCGGCGGAGTGGTCCACGTTACGGATCGTGCCATCTGTGTCTTCATTCCGCTCACTTCCTCAGATCTTGACTATCGCGCAGGTCCAGCGGATTCTGAAGCCATGGTCAGGATCAGCGAAGAAG
Organism: Mycolicibacterium nivoides; assembly: GCF_003855255.1. Lineage (NCBI taxonomy): Bacteria > Bacillati > Actinomycetota > Actinomycetes > Mycobacteriales > Mycobacteriaceae > Mycobacterium > Mycolicibacterium nivoides. The sequence continues at coordinate 1,589,429 of NZ_CP034072.1, forward strand.
TCATGATCGCCGAACTGCTGATCCGCCTCGGCGTGGCCTATCCAGAAGCATCTGCCGAGGACATCACCGGATGCGTCCACCGCGCCCAGGAGCGCTTCGAGTCCAGCCCCATTCGCGAATTCGTGCCGCTGCTCGTGGAGCGGCGAGCGCGAGCGGAGCTCACCGGGCCGATCGTCGGGGGCTGACCGCGGCTCCACGGCACGGGGTATGGCGCGGGCATGGTCCGCGTGATCACGGCAGCCCGCAATAGCTCGGATCGTCCTGATTTGATCGGCCTGAGCTGAAACCGTGCAAACGTTGCAGCCAGCGAGTATCGGTAATTGACGGCCATGTTTCCCGTTGGCGAGCGTTGACAGCTAATCGGCCCACTCCTAACCTCCCGCCCAGGCTCGGCGACGATGGGAATGAATGTGGGATCCGCACGGGAGTGCTCGGACTGCGCGGCAATGACGCCGCTGTCGTCGTCATGCGTCGATGTCCCGCGGCGATCGGGATAACCCCGTGCCTGTCTTCCTCGGCAGTCGGTCGTGATGGGGATCGCCTGGTCCAAACCCGCTTTCGCGGTCGGCGATTTCGTCGTCCTGGCCGGCGAGACCTTTGCCGCGATGGCCCGCCCGCCGTTCGCCTGGCGGGAGCTGCTCGATCAGATCTGGTTCGTGGCGCGGGTGTCGATCGTGCCCACCGTCGTGCTGTCCATCCCGTACACCGTGCTGATCGTGTTCACGCTCAACATCGTTCTGCTCGAGGTCGGAGCCGGTGACCTGTCCGGTGCCGGTGCCGCCCTCGCGTCGGTGACCCAGGTCGGTCCGGTGGTGACCGCGATCGTCGTGTCCGGCGCTGCTGCCACCGCGATGTGCGCAGACCTGGGCGCGCGGACCATCCGCGAGGAGATCGACGCGATGAAGGTGATCGGGGTCAACCCGGTCCAGGCGCTCGTGGTGCCGCGCGTGATCGCCGCGACTTTCGTTGCGCTGATGCTGTATTCGGTGGTCGCGGTGGTCGGACTCACCGGCAGCTACGTGTTCGTGGTCTACGTCCAGCATGTCACGCCCGGCGCCTTCGTCGCCGGCCTGACGCTGCTGACCGGCCTGCCGCAGGTCGTGGTGTCCCTGGTCAAGGCGCTGCTGTTCGGGCTGTCGGCCGGCCTGATCGCCTGCTACAAGGGCCTTTCGGTGGGCGGCGGCCCGACCGCTGTCGGCAACGCGGTCAACGAGACCGTGGTGTTCGCCTTCATGGCGCTGTTCTTCATCAACATCCTGGCCACCGCCTTCGGCGTGAAGGTGGCTCCGTGACAACCACTTCCGAGGACCGCGGGCCCGAAATCCTGAACCGGGCCGTGGACGGCACCCGCCGCGTGGGGGAGCAGACCGCCTTCTACGGCCAGGCATTGTTGTCCACCGGGGATGCGTTGCGGCGCTATCCGGGCGAGGTTCTTCGGCTGATCGCCACGATGGGCATGGGCACCGGGGCGCTCGCGGTGATCGGCGGCACCGTCGTGATCGTGGGATTCCTGACCCTGACCACCGGTGCGCTGATCGCCGTCCAGGGCTACAACACGCTGTCCAACGTCGGAATCGAAGCTCTCACCGGGTTTCTGGGCGCCTTTCTCAATGTCCGGTTCATAGCTCCCGCGACCGCGGGTGTGGCACTGGCCGCCACCATCGGCGCCGGTGCCACCGCGCAACTGGGCGCCATGCGGATCAACGAGGAGATCGACGCGCTGGAAGTGATGGGCATCCGGGCGATCACCTACCTGGCGTCCACCCGCATCGTCGCGGGAGTGATGGCCGTGGTGCCGATCTACACGGTCGCGGTGTTGATGTCGTTTCTGGCCACCAGGTTCGGCACCACGATCATCTACGGCCAGTCGCGGGGTGTGTACGACCACTACTTCACCACGTTCCTGCACCCAGCCGACCTGGTGTGGTCGTTCACCGAGGCGCTCGCGATGGCGGCCGCGGTGATGGCGATCCACACCTATTACGGCTACACCGCCACCGGTGGACCCGCCGGCGTCGGTGAAGCGGTCGGCCGCGCGGTCCGCACCTCGATCACCGCCGGGGTGTTCATCCTGTTGACCATCACACTGTCCGTGTACGGGCAGTCCGGAAACTTCCACCTGTCGGGGTAGCCGCGATGACCAATTCACCCCGGCGAGAAAAGATCGATCCGATCTGGTGGGCTCCGGTCCTGGTCATCGTGATCGTGGCCGTGACCGCCCTGACCGCACTGCTGTTCACCGGCACGCTGCGCCGTACCGTCCCGCTCACCCTGGTCTCCGATCGGGCCGGCCTGGTCATGGAGGACGGCGCCAAGGTCAAGCTGCGAGGTGTCCAGATCGGCGAAGTCTCGTCCATCGCAGCCGAAGCCACCGCGGGGGACGCCGGCGCGAGGCTCAGACTCAAGATCGATCCCGACGACTTCGCCTACCTCCCCGGCAATGTCGAGGCGGAGATCAAATCCAGCACCGCCTTCGGTGCCAAATATGTCGACCTCATTGTCCCGGACGGCGGTGCGAGTCCCGAGCCGCTGCGACCGGGCGCGGTGCTGCACTCGCGCAACGTCACCGTCGAAGTCAACACCGTGTTCGAAAACCTGCAATCCGTTGTCACCGCGATCGACCCGGCGAAACTCAATGCGGTCCTCGCCGCCGTCGGCGAATCCCTGCGCGGCAAAGGGGAAGTCATCGGCCAGGCCATCACCGACGCCAACAAGGTGCTGCTAGCGGTGAATCCCCGGATGGACACCATCCGTCAGGACTGGCAGTTGTTCGGAGAGACCACCCAGGCATACTCCGTTGCCGCGCAAGACATCCTGTCGATCCTGGAGTCCTTCTCTACGACGGCGAACACCATCAGCACCCACGCCGGGGCGCTCGATGAACTGCTGCTGTCCGCGGTCGGCTTCTCCCGCTCGGGCATCGACACTCTCGGCGCCAACCAACCCAACCTCGTGCGCGCGCTGAACCTGCTCGATCCGACCACCGCACTGTTCATGAAGTACTCGCCCACATACACCTGCCTGTTCCAGGGGGCGGTCTGGTTCCTCGAACACGGCGGCCGGGATGCACTGGGCGGTAACGGAAAATCGGTGATCATGGACGCGGCCCTGCTGGCCGGCGACGATCCCTACCGCTATCCGGACAACCTTCCGGTGGTCAACGCCACGGGCGGGCCCGGTGGCAGGCCGAGTTGCGGCTCGCTGCCCGACGTCAGCAAGAACTTCCCGGTGAAGTACCTGGTGACCGACACCGGGTTCGGCACGGGACTGGACGTCCGGCCCAATCCGGGCATCGGATTTCCCGGCTGGGCCAACTATTTCCCGGTCACCCGCGCGGTGCCGGAACCGCCGAGCATCCGCTATCCGGGCGCGCCGGCGCCCGGCCCGTTGCCGCCGTATCCGGGTGCGCCCGCCTACGGCGCACCCGAGTTCGGACCGGACGGAGCGCCGCTCTACCCACCGGCGCCGGGCCCTCCGCCAGGTCCGCCGGCACCACAGGAGGGACAGCCATGAGGCGCGCGACTTTCCGCGTCGCGACGCGGGTGGTGCTGTTCACCGCATTGAGCCTGGTCTTCACCTTCATCCTGGTGACCGTGTTCGGACAGTTCCGATTCGATTCACGCGCCTCGTACAGCGCGGTGTTCATCAATGTGTCCGGGCTCAAGGGCGGCAATTTCGTGCGCATCGCCGGCGTCGAGGTCGGCAAGGTCAAAGACCTCACGCTGCACAAGGACGGGACAGTCACCGTCGACTTCGCCATCGACAAGGCCCTGACTCTGACCGAGGGCACCCGCGCCGCGGTGCGTTACGAGAACCTGATCGGCGACCGCTACCTGTCCCTGGACGAGGGGCCCGGATCTGTTCGCAAACTTCAGCCGGGACAGTCGATTCCACTGGAGCGCACATCGCCCGCGCTGGACGTCGACGCCCTGATCGGCGGATTCCGGCCGTTGTTCCGCGCGCTGGACCCGGATCAGGTCAACGCGTTGTCCGGGGAACTGCTGAAGGTGTTCCAGGGGCAGGGCGGCACCATCTCATCGGTACTGGCCCAGACGTCGGCGTTGACCACCACGCTGGCCGGGCGCGACCAGCTGATCGGTCAAGTGATCACCAACCTCAACACCGTACTCGGCACGTTCGCCAAACGCGACGAACAGTTCGCCGAAGGCCTCGACAAGCTGTCGGAGCTGGTTGCCGGACTGGCAGAACGCAAATCCGACATCGCAACCGGGACGGCCTACATCAACGCGGCCGCCGGCTCGGTGGCCGACCTGCTGACCACCGCGCGCGAACCGATCAAAGAGGCAGTGACCCAGACGGATCGGTTCTCGGGGCAGATCATGGCCGACCGGGACTACGTGGACGACCTGGTCAAGACCCTGCCCGACGCGTACCAGGTGCTCGCCCGGAACGGGCTCTACGGCGACTATTTCGGCTTCTACCTGTGCGACGCGATTCTCAAGCTAAACGGAAAAGGCGGCCAGCCGGTGTATGTCAAACTCGCCGGCCAGGATTCGGGACGGTGCACGCCGAAATGACGCGACTGACACTCAAGCGGTTCACCATCAAACGGCCCACGATCAAGCCGCTGGCAGAGCGCAGCCGGCCGGCCGTCGGTGCGGTGGCGATCCTCCTGCTCGCTGCCGCGGTGGTGGCGGCCTTCTCCTACGACAAGATTCCGTTCATCAAGGGCACCTCCGATTACTCTGCGTACTTCTCAGAGGCCGGCGGCATCAAATCCGGTAGCGACGTGCGGGTTTCGGGACTGAGTGTGGGTCGGGTCTCGCAGGTCCGGCTCCAGGGCGCCCGGGTTCTGGTGGACTTCACCGTCCGTGACGGCGTCGAACTGGGCGAGCGCACCGAGGCGGCGATCAAGACGGAGACCGTGCTCGGAACCAAGGTGCTCGAGCTGACCTCCCGAGGCGACGGCACTCTGACCGGACCCATCCCGATCGAGCGGACCACCTCTCCCTACGACCTGCCGTCCGCGCTGGGGGATCTGACCACCACGATCAGCGGACTGGACACCACGCAGTTGTCCTCGGCGCTCACCACATTGGCGGACACGTTCCGCGACACCCCACCGGATCTGAAACTCGCGCTGGAAGGCGTGGCCCGGTTCTCGGACACGCTCAACGCCCGTGACGCCCAACTGCGCAACCTGTTGGCCAACGCCAACAAGGTCACCGGTGTGCTCGCCAAGCGCAGCGACCAGATCGCCAACCTGGTGGTGACCACCAACGCACTCCTGGCCGAACTGCTGTCCCAACGGGACTCGGTCGACGCGTTGATGAACAACCTCACCGCGGTGTCACACCAGATCTCGGGCCTGGTCGCCGACAACCGCACGCAACTCAAACCCGCCGTCGACAAGCTCAACGGGGTGCTGGAGATCCTGGACAACCGCAAGGGCGAATTGCAGCGCACGCTGTATCTGCTGCGCCGCTATGCGATGTCGTTCGGCGAAGTGCTCGGGGCCGGACCGTTCTTCAAGGCGTCACTGGTCAATCTGCTGCCCGGGCAGATCGCCCAGCCCTTTGTCGATTCCGCGTTCTCCGATCTGGGCCTGGATCCCAATGTGCTGCTGCCGTCACAACTGGTCGACCCGGGTACCGGCCAGCCGGGTACGCCACCGCTGCCGATGCCGTACCCGCGCACCGGACAGGGTGGGGATCCGAACCTGTACCTGCCCGACGCGATCACCGGCAAGCCGGGAGATCCGCGTTACCCCTACCGGGAACCACTGCCCGCTCCGCCGCCGGGTGGACCGCCGCCCGGACCACCCGCATTGGCCCCCGCTCCAGGGGAACTCCCGCCGCCCAGTTTCGGGCCGCCGGTACCGGCAGAAGGCGGGCGGTGACCATGTCGACACGCGTACTGCGGATCGCAATCGCCTCGGCGCTGAGCGTCATCCTGGTCGTCGCGATCACCGTGGTGGCCACTCCGTGGTGGGATCGGGTCAGGGACAACACCTTCACCGCCTACTTCGCCAACACCAACGGGCTCTACACCGGGGACGAGGTGCGCATCCTCGGCGTGGCGGTGGGAACCGTCGAGCGCATCGAACCCCAACCCGACGCCGCCAAGGTCACCTTCACGGTCGACAGGCAATACCCGGTGCCCGCCGACGTTCAGGCGGCGATACTTTCGCCGTCGTTGGTCAGCGCCCGCGCACTCCAACTCGTTCCGGCTTATGAGAGCGGTCCGAAACTGGCCGACGGCGCGGCGATTCCACGGGAACGCACCGCGGTTCCCGTGGAATGGGACGATCTGCGCCAGCAGTTGGAGAAGCTCACCGACTCTCTGCAGCCCACCACTTTAGGCGGGCCCAGTGCGGTCGGCGAGTTCGTCAACAGCGCGGCAGACAATCTGCGCGGCCAGGGCGATACGGCCAGGGACACGGTGATCAAACTGTCGCAAGCGGTTTCGGCGCTGGGTGATCACAGCACCGACATCTTCAGCACCGTCCGCAATCTGCAACTGCTGGTATCCGCGCTGACCTCGAGCAGCGATCTGCTGGCGTCGTTCAACACCAATCTGGCCGACATCAGCACCGTGTTGAGCAACAGCCCCGACGAGGTGGCCAACGCCACCCAGGCCCTCGACGTGGCGGTCAACGACCTGCGCGGGTTCGTCGCCGAGAACCGCGAAGGCCTCGGCGTCACGTTCGACCGCCTCAACGCGATCACCACCGCACTCAACGACAGCCGTGCCGACGTCAAGCAGGTGCTGCACATCGCGCCGACGGTGTTCCAGAACTTCATGAACATCTACCAGCCGGCGCAGAGCGCGGTGACCGGGATCCTGGCACCGGTCAACTTCGCCAACACCGTCCAGTTCATCTGCAGCGCAGTACAAGCCGCATCCCGGAAGGACTGGGAGCAATCGGCGAAGTTGTGCGTGCAGTACCTTGCGCCGATCATCAAGAACCGCCAGTACAACTTCCCGCCGCTCGGGATCAATCCGTTCGTCGGGGCGTCAGCGCGGCCCAACGAGATCACCTACAGCGAGGACCGGCTCAATCCGCACCTGCCGCCACCGGCTTCCGCACCGCCTGCGGCGGAGGTATCGCAGGACGCGGCGCCTGCGCCTATCCAAACCGATCCCGCACTGGGGCTTCCCGGCCTGATGCTCCCGGGAGGCACGCCATGAGGCGGCTGGTGGTCGCGGCGCTCGTCGTCATGTGCCTGTCGGTGATCCCGGGATGTGAATGGCGTGGGCTGAATTCACTGAGTCTGCCGGGAACCCAAGGCAACGGCGACGGCTCGTACACCATCCAGGCGCAGTTGCCCGATGTGGTGGTGATCCAGCAGAACACCCGCGTGCGTGTCGGAGACGTCAACATCGGCAACGTCACCAGGATCGAAGTCCAGGACTGGCATGCGCTGGTGACCATGCGCATCGACGGCGGCGTCCACCTGCCGGCCAACAGCACCGCCAAACTGGGACAGACCAGCCTGCTGGGCTCCATGCACATCGAGCTCGCGCCGCCGGTGGGCGAGGCACCGCGCGGCGAACTCACCGACGGCTCGGTGATCCCGTTGTCGGCCGCCGCCACCTATCCGACCACCGAGCAGACTCTCGCGTCGGTGTCGGTGCTGCTCAACGGCGGCGGGCTGGGCGAGCTGCAGGAGATCAACCAGACCTTCGCGAAGGCGCTGGCGGGCCGGGAGAACGACATGCGCAGCCTCCTCGGCCAATTGGACACCTTCATCGCGGGACTCAACGCACAGACCGATGACATCATCACCGCCACCGAGCGGCTCAACTCGCTGGCCGGTCAGGTGGCGGCCCGGGACGACACCGTCGACACCGCGCTCACCACGATCCCGAAGGCGCTCGCCGTGTTGTCCGAGCAGCGCACCAAGATCGCCGATGCCGTCGACGCACTTGGAAAGTTCAGTGCGATCGCCACCTCGACCGTCGCCCAGACCAAGGAATCCCTCGTCAACAACCTGCGCAACATCGCGCCGGTGCTGCGGGAACTCGCCAACGCCGGGCCCGCACTCACCCGGGGCCTGGACTTCCTGTCGACGTATCCGTGGGTGAAGAGCACGGTGGCCAACTGGTTCCGCGGCGACTTCGCCAACATCACGCTGGTGGTTGATCTGACGTTGAGCCGGATCGACAGCAGTCTGTTCACCGGAACCCGGTGGGAAGGCAACCTCACCGAACTCGAAATGCAGTGGGGCCGCACGATCGGCCAGATGCCCAGCCCGTACACGGCAGGCAACCCGCTGATCGCTCCTTACCGATGGGGGGCGTACTGACATGATCCGGCTGTCCCGTTCGGTATGGATCCAGTTGGCGATCCTGTCCACGATCACCGTCGTCGCCGTGGGCATCATGGCATTCGGTTTCGTCAAGGTCCCGGCACTCCTCGGGTTCGGCCGATACACGGTCACGATCCAACTCCCTGCTGCGGGTGGGCTGTACCCAACCTCGGTGGTCACCTACCGCGGTACCGAGGTCGGAAGGGTCAAGTCGATCGGCGTCACTCGTGCCGGAGTCGATGCGGTGCTGACCCTGGACTCGAACATCGCAGTGCCGTCGCCGGTTTCGGCTGCCGTCCACAGCCGGTCCGCGGTCGGGGAGCAGTTCCTCGAACTGACTCCTGACCGCGGCGCGACCGGTACCTTGCGCGACGGCGATGTCATCGGCGTCGACAAGGTGCGCATCCCGGCCGACATCGGGAACGTGCTCGATGCGACCAACAAAGCCCTGCAGGCCATTCCGCCGGACAATCTGCGCACGGTGGTGGACGAGTCGGCCAAGGCCGTGGGGGGACTGGGACCCGAGCTGTCCCGCATCGTCGACGGTTCGACCGCCCTGGCCATCGAAGGCGGCAAGACCGTCGATCCGCTCGCGCAGTTGATCGATCAGTCTCCGCCGGTGCTCAATTCGCAAGTGCAGACTGCCGATTCGATTGCGACGTGGGCACAGCGGATGGCCGCGATCACCGGCCAACTCAAAACCCAGGACGCCGCGTTCGCGGATCTGCTGACGAAAGGAGCGCCGGCACTGGGGGAGAGCAAGGCGCTGTTCGACCGGGTGGCTCCCACCCTGCCCGTCTTGCTGGCCAACATGGTGAGCCTCGGTGACATCGCCGTCACCTACCGCAACGATCTGGAACAGTTGCTGGTTCTGTACCCGCAGGGCACGGCCGTGATGTCGGCGATCACCCTGGCCAACGCCGACACCAAACAGGCGTACCGGGGCATCTACCTCGACTTCAATCTGAACCTCAACCTGCCGCCACCATGCAACACGGGATTCCTGCCGGTGCGCCAACAGAGGTCACCGTCCGACCAGGACTACCCGGAACGGCCCGCGGGCGAGCTTTACTGCCGGGTTCCGCAGGACTCGGCCCTCAATGTTCGTGGCGTGCGCAACATCCCGTGCGAGACCAAGCCGTGGAAGCGTGCGCCGACCGTCGAACTGTGCGAAAGCGACGAGGAGTACGTCCCGCTGAACGACGGCCTGAACTGGAAGGGCGATCCCAACGAGACGCTGTCCGGCCAGGGAGTGCCGCAGTACGCACCGGGCACCGATCCGCGACTGCCGCCCCCGCAGGGCACCGGCGCAGCGCCTCCGCCCGTGGCCTTTGTCCCGTATGACCCGGCCACCGGAACCTATCTGGCGCCGGACGGCCGGTCCTACACCGACTCCGACCTCGCCGACAGCACGAAAGGCAAGACATGGCAGAGCATGCTGACGCCGCCGAGCGGCTAGACGAGCCGGACACCGGTCCCGGCATCCGTATTCCGATCGCGGTGGTCCTCGTCATCGTGGCGGTGCTGGCCGCCCTCACCGGCTGGCTGGGCTACCGCGATCAGCGATCCCACGCCACCGAGGAGCAGCGCAACCTGTTCGTGCAAGTGGCGCGCCAGGCGGCGGTGAACCTCACCTCGATCAGCCACTCCGAAGCCGACGCCGACATTCAGCGAATCCTGGATTCGGCGACCGGTACCTTCCGCGATGACTTCGAGAAGCGGTCGGGCCCGTTCGTCGAGATCGTCAAGCGGACCCAGTCGACATCCCGTGGCACCGTCGCCGAGGCCGGCCTCGAGTCCGAGACCGATGACGAGGCGCGGGTATTGGTCGCCGTCTCGGTGAAGACCTCGACCGGCGCTGCACCCGAACAGGATCCGCGTCGCTGGCGCATGCGCATCAGCGTTGAGCAGGTTGGCGACGACGTCAAAGTGTCGAATGTGGAGTTCGTGCCATGACCACAGATACCGCAGCGGAGCTCTCCGATCCGAAGGCCGATGAGCTGGAGACCGACGACCTGGTCGTCGAAGAACTGATTGAGGACGATGCTGAACCCGCGGAGCAGGACCAGCCCCGACGCCGGTCCATCTCGTGGACGCGGGTGCTGACGTTCGGTGTGCTGCCCGCTTTGGCGCTGGTCCTGGCGCTGGGGGCGGGCTTCCTGAAATGGCAGGACGGGGCCGCGCGATCGGCACAGGCGGCGGGCACGGAGTCCGTCCGCGCCGCGGGCGAAAGCACCGTGGCGATCCTGTCTTATCGACCCGACACCGTGGACACCGAATTGCCCGCGGCCGCGGACCGGCTCACCGGTGAGTTCCGCGACCAGTACACGCAACTGATCGACGACGTCGTCATCCCCGGGGCCAAACAGCAGGTGATCTCGGCGGTGGCCACGGTGCCGGCTGCCGCGTCGGTATCGGCGTCACCCCGGCATGCGGTGGTCCTGGTGCTCGTCGACCAGACCACCACAATCGGCACCGGTCCGCCGACCAAATCCACCTCCAGTGTGCGGGTCACCCTCGACAAGGTCGAAAACCGATGGCTCATTTCGCAATTCGAACCGGTCTGATCGCCGCCGTAGCGGCCCCGTTGGCGCTTTCCGCCGCATGGGGCCCGGCGCCCGCGCATGCCGACAACCAGCGGCTGAACAGCGGCGTGATCGCCAACGTGTTCACGATCCAGCGTCAGGCGGGCTGCACCACCAATGTGAAGGCCGACCCGAAGCTGCGGTTGGCGGCCGAATGGCACACCAACGATCTGCTCGCCGACCGCAGCCTGGACGACCATGCCGGCTCCGACGGATCGACGCCGCAGTCGCGGGCCGAGGCTGCCGGATTCCGCGGCCGGGTGGCCGAAACGGTCGCCATCAACCCGGCGTTGGCGATCAACGGCATCGAGATCCTCAACCAGTGGTACTACGACCCGGTCGATTTCGCGATCCTGTCCGACTGCGCCAACACCGCTATCGGTGTGTGGTCGGCCAATAGTCTGGACCGATCGGTGGTCGTGGCCGTGCTGGGTCAGCCGGCGGACGCGTAGTAATACCCATCCCGACCCGGCGCTCGGACCGGCAGACTGAAGCCATGCCAATCGACGAGGCAGTGCCCTCCCCGGACACCGTCACCCGGGACACCAAGCCGGACCGTGACCGTGCGGTCGATGTCGCGCGCCTGGGCGCCCTGCTCGTGGTGATCTTCGGGCACTGCGCCCTGCTGCTGGCCACCATCGATTCCGGGGGCGTACGGGTCGGCAACATCCTCGGTGCACTCCCGGCGCTGGCCCCGATCACCTGGGTGCTGCAGGTGATGCCACTGTTCTTCCTGGCCGGAGGGGCTGCGGGTGCCTACAGCTGGCATTCCGGTCGCTCGTGGGGTGCGTGGTTGCTCGCCCGTGCCCAGCGCCTCTGCCGGCCGGTGTTCTGGTACCTGGCGGTGTGGTCGGTGGTCCTGGTCGTGGTGCACGCGACGATGGGGGCCGAGTCCGCCGCTGCGCTCGGGCGCGAGTGCGTGGCCCTGCTGTGGTTCCTGGGTGTCTACCTGATGGTGCTCGCCTTCGTCCCGGCAATGATGCGCCTGCACACGGGCCGGGCACTGGCATTGGTGGTCGCCGGACTGATCGTCGCCTCCGGAGTGGTGGATGCCATCTGCTTCGCGGCCGGCACCCCCGAGGCGGGCACCGTGAACCTGATCATCGTCTGGTTGATTCCCGTGGTGATCGGGGTGGCCTACGCGCGCCACCTGATCTGCGCGCGGCGGGCGATCGCGATCGCGGTCCTCGCCTTCACCGCACAGGTGATCCTCGCTCTCACCGGCATTTACGACGTGTCGCTCGTCGTCACTGGAACCGAGCACGTGTCGAACGTGTCACCGCCGACGCTGCTGCTGGCACTGCACTGCACGTGGATGCCATGCCTGTTCATCGCCGCTGCGGACCCGATCCGGCGCTGGGCCGCCCGTCCGCGGGTCTGGTACGTGGTGGCGACGGGCAATGGGGGAGCCATGACGCTGTACCTGTGGCACATCCCGGTGATCGCGATCGCCGCGTTCGGTCTGCATGCCCTCGGCCTGGATGCGTTCGACCCGCACGCCCCGGACTTCTGGCCCCATCTGGCTTTGCGTGCAGTGGTTTTCGCGGTTCTCATGGCGGCGGCCTTCCGGCTGCTGTCACCGCTGGAGCACCGCCCGCTGCCGTGGTGGGACGACCGGGTCCAGATCAGCGGCGCCCGGTCGGTGGTCACCGGCGTGCTGTTGTGTGTCGCCGGCGCCGCGTTGACCCTGATGGCCAAGAACGGCCTCGACGGTGCGCTGGGCTGGTCTGCGCTCGGCGGATTCGTCATCGCGGCCATCGCTGCGCGGGCCAGTGCGGGCCGGGCTGTCAAGGCCTAATTGCCCTGTGCGGCAAGATCTGTGGATGGATCGCGCGCTGTGGATAACTTCTCTGGGAGTCGGTGACCGGAGGTAGAATTCGAACATGTATTCGAGCACTGGCTCTGGCTGGGAGACGGTGCTGGCTGTCTACGACGAATACGACGCCGTCTGCGCGAAAATGGCCGCTCTCAACTATCAGACGTTGAGCCTGCCTGAACTGCTGGAGCTGCAGTCGCGGCGCGAACATCAGGTCCGGTGCGCGCCTGCGGTGGATCACGTGATCTTGGCTGAAATGCAGTCGCGCACCACCGCGGCCGAGATCGGTGCGAAAAGCTGGTCCGATGTGTTGGCCATCCGGCTACGCATCAGCAACAAAGAAGCCAAACGCCGCGTCGCAGAAGCCGCGAACCTGGGCCCACGCACCACCATCACCGGGCAGCACTTGGCACCGGTGTTGCCGGCCACCGCCGCCGCCCAAGCCGAAGGCCACATCAACACCGAGCACGTCGCGATCATCCGGAAGTTCTTCGCCAAGCCACCCGTACCGCTGGATGCCGCCACCCACGCCCAGATCGACGCCGACCTGGCTCGCATCGCCGCCGGCAACAGCCCGGAAATCCTGAAACAGTGCGCTGACCGGATCGGCTTCCTGCTCAATCAAGATGGCGACGCACCCATTGATGAACAACCCGAACGCCACGGTGAGATCATCATCGGGCCCCAAAATGCCGACGGCACCAGCGAAATCCGTGGCAGGCTCACCCCTGAGGCCCGCGCCACCCTCGAACCGATCTTGTCCCGCTACGGTGCCCCCGGCATGTGCAACCCCGCCGACGAGCACCCCTGCACCACCGGCACTCCCAGTGCGGAGGCGATCGCGGCCGACACCCGCAGCGCCGCCCAGCGCAACCACGACTCCCTGGTGGCGATCGGCCGCAGCGCGCTGTCGTCAGGAGAACTCGGTCAGCACAACGGATTACCGGTCACGATCGTGGTATCCACCACGCTGCGTGAACTCGAAACCAGGACCGGTACCGGGCTCACCACCTCCGGCACCCAGCTGCCGATCGCCGATGTCATCCGGATGGCCGCCCATGCCCACCACTACCTCGCGGTCTACGAGAACCATCGTCAGGTCCCGCTGTATCTGGGCCGCAGCAAGCGCATCGCCACCCCCGCTCAACGTCTCGTGCTGCACAACCGCGACCGGGGCTGCACCCGGCCGGGTTGTACCTGCCCTACCGACCGCTGCCAAACCCACCACGCCAAAGCCGATTTCAGCCGCGGCGGCCTGACCGATATCACGGACCTCGCCTTGGCCTGCCCGAAAAGCAACCGCCTCGTCCACGATAAGGGCTGGCGCACCCGCCTACTTGACGACGGCCGCGTCGAATGGATCCCGCCACCACTCCTGGACGCCGGCCAGGACCGCACCAACCACTACTGGCACCCCGAAGACCTCTTCCATCCGCCAGAGAATGGCGAAGAAGGCGACCCGTAGAAGTCGGTGACGGGGTCACAGAAGGTCAGGGCCGCGGTGCTGGTCCCGGGCTCGG
>NZ_CP034072.1:1603722-1786139 GCF_003855255.1 Mycolicibacterium nivoides
ATCGGACATGCCACGGTAACCGCCGTGGTGATAGCCCTGGCCCGCACCGATCATCAGTCCGCTGAAGAAGATGACGGCAACGATGAAGAGGATCCCGGCGATGATGCCCACCACGGCGGCAGCCTGACCGAGCCGGTTGGGCCGGCTTACAGATTCGTCCGTGTGGGGTTGGGGTGCTTCGGTCATGTCTGCTGCCCTCCTGAACGAATGTGGCTGTGGTCAGTATGTGCCGCCTTGGCGGCTGCCAATAGGGACGTTGGTCCTCAATTTGGGCAGCACGGGTCCGTTGTCAACTGTGCATCGGATTCCACGGCCGGGTGGCGATCAACCCTGCGGTCCACGTGCCGCCGCCGAATGAGCACACGTGCATCGGCTGCGCATCGCACATGCGTCAGTGACGCGGTACGAATTTCCGGCGAAAACCTCAGTCCTCCTTGCGGATCAACCGTCCCAGTGCCTCACGATCGGGTGCCAGCAGTTCATCGATGCGGGCCTGGTTCACATCGGCGACGATGATCTCACCGACCTCCTGGTACACATCGCTGAAGATGCCGTGCGCCTTCATCTTCTCGGTCTGATAGACGTTGTCCTCGGTCGGCGTCACGTAGTAGACGATCTCCGGCTTGAACCGGTGGATCAGCCACACATGGATCAGATCCATCAGGCGCTTCTTGCGCAGCTTCTCGGCGAAGGTGTTCTGGTCGCGCACCGTGAGAATGTTGCGGCCGTGCCGGTCCTTGATCGGGTCGACGACGACGTTGGCCAGCGGCTCCTCGCCATCACCGTAGATGCCGAGGTCGAGCACGTCCGACCCTGCGCGGCGCGGCCGAAGCTGCACGCGCAGATTTTCACCGATCTTGTAGTAATCGCTCCACAGCGCCAGCCACTCCTCGAGCAGCTTCTTGGGCACCTCGGTCTGCACCAGATGTTGGTGTTGCGTGGAGCCTGCGCCCATCGCCTTGGTGGTGGCGGTGCGGCCCGAAGAGGCGGCCAGGGCGGCATCGCTGCGAGGCCCGCCCACCAGGGTTTGCGGTGTGCGATAAGGAGATTCGACCAACCGCATCTTGCGTTGCAGCCGGGCCAGCGCCAGCATGCCCTCCTGCTGCAGGGACGTCGCGAATTCCTCGCACGCCACGCCGTCGACCTGATGGCCGCCGTAGGTGATGAAGTTGAAGACGAACCCCATCTTGCCGAGTTCCGCGGGGAAGGCCCGCATTTCGTCGTCGGTCATGCCGGTGGTGTCCCAGTTGAACGACGGTGACAGGTTGTAGGCCAGCATCTGGTCGGGGAACTCGGCGTGGATGGCATCGGCGAACTGCTTGGCATCGGCCAGGTCGGCGGTCTTGGTCTCCATCCACAGGATGTCGGCGAACGGTGCGGCCGCCAGCGACTTCGCAATCGCATACGGGATACCGCCGCGCACCTGGTAATAGCCCTCGGGGGTCTTGACCCGCTCGCAGTCCCAGGCCACGTCGGCGCCCAGCTCGTGGGCTTTCTCCTGCGCCGTGTACAGCGACGCCCGGGCAGCGAAGGCGCGCCAGTCGGCGGCGCTCATCGCGGCGGGCTCGCCCTCGCGTTCCCGGAATTCCAGAAGCTCGGCAACCGCCTCGCCGTAGGTGTTCAGACCGGCGTCGGCCTGCCACGCCTCGACGAATGCCGACTCGACCTTGTCGAAGAGGGCATCCACCGAGCCGCCGGTGTGGCCCTTGACGGCGTCGGCGATGGTGCTCGTGAGGCCCTGGCGTTCCAGCCAGGCCTCGGCGGTCGCGTACTCGCCGGTAGGCAGCGCGTACAGCAGGTGGCCGTTGAGTTCGGTGACACCGAGGTCGTAGAACCGGCGCACCATTGCCAGGAAACACGACTTGTACGTCGGCACCGAGAGGTTCGTAGCCCCCAGCAGGAATGGTTGATCACGCTCATCGGCGCGGCTGTCGATCAGATTGGCCGCCTCGGCGTCGGTGCGCGCGACGATGATGCCGGGCACGCGCATGATGTCCAGCTGGAATCGCGCGGTGTTGAGCCGTTTGATCTGCTCATCCGAGGGCACCAACACCTTGCCGCCCTGGTGTCCGCATTTCTTGGTGCCGGGACGCTGATCTTCGATGTGATAGCCCGGCACCCCGGACTCGACGAAGCGGCGGATCAGGTTGCGCACATGCGGATCGCCACCGTGACCGGTGTCGGCGTCGGCGATGATGAACGGCCGGTAGTCGACCGCCGGGGTGGCCGCGCGCTGTTCGGGGGTCATCCGCAGCCGCAGATACTGCTGGTTGCGGTCAGCGGTGAGCAGCGCCCGCACCAGCCCGGCTGCTTCATCAGGCACCTGACTCAACGGGTAGCTGGCCAGGTCGGGCCCGGGATCCTCACTGATCGAGCCCTTGGCCGAGGTGGCCCATCCACCGAGGTAGATTCCCCTGATCCCCATCCGTTTCATCACCACCGCCTGGCCAGGCGAGTACGGCCCGAAGGTGGTGATGCTCAGCTTCTGCGCGAACAGGTCTCGAAGGTAGAGAAAGAACTCCGTGGCGGCCTCACGGGCCACCGGATAGTCCGATGGGATCGTGCCGCGTTGCTCGGCGACCTGACGCGCCGAATACAGCCGGGTGATGCCCGCGAACCGAGGGCTGTCGATGTAGGCCTGGGTGGCCTCGACATCCTTCGTGAACGGTGACGTCTCTGCGTTGGCTTCGATGGTGGCCATGGGTTTGCTCCTCTACGAGCTCGGCTTCCTCGATTATCGCGGCGTAGGCGATGAAAGGGACCGGATGCGGAAAAATCGCCGCGATGGCCGGCAGCACCGATGCCACCTGCTTGCGGACAATCTCGAAAAGCTGTGTATTTCAGCCAGTTTGACAAGCGGTTTCGCCGACTTCGCCAACCCGTGGCCGCCGCCTGCGTTCGCCCCTACGATCGGGGCATGCCGAAGCTGACCAAGAAGGTGAAATCGCTGTTCAGTAGGCGTCGGCCGGTCACGCGCGAAGATGCCGCAGAGATTGCCGACTGGCTCAACGAAGGCGGTGCGCTGCATCCCGACGGACCGCCGACGGTCATCGATCCGAATAAGAGCAAGAACGCCTGACACCGGGCCGGATTCGCAGATAACGGGCTTGTCGATTCCGCTCGCCGCCTAGGCTGCACGCCATGTCGATCGACCGGGCCGCGCTGGCCGCCGGTGCCATCCGATTCGCGTCGGGCGTCTCGTTTCTCGTCGACCCGAAGCGGGCCGACCGGTTGTGGGGCGGACGGGAAACACCAGACGCGACCGCGCAGTTGATGTGGCGGTCGATGGGCTATCGCGATGCGCTGATCGGCGGCCTGCTGCTGGCGGCGGGTCTGCGGGGCAGGGACACCCGCGGTTGGTTCCTGGCCTCCGGCGGGGCTGATGCCGCCGACCTGCTCGGCGGGATGGCGGTACACGACCAGCTGCCACGGTCGCAGCAGGTCATCGGCCTCGGGGGAGCCGTGGTCGGCATCGCGGTGGGACTCTGGGGCGCAACCCGCCGCCGTGAGCGCGCGGCAGAATCGGTCACCGGCTAGGTCGATCGACCTCGATCTAGAAATCTGCCTCGACGATGTCGCCGCGGTACCAGCGCGTCCCCATCAGATAGCAACCCATGGCCATCAGCTGCAGCGTCGGCACCAGGATCAGCAGCGCCCGGCCCAGCGCGTGTGCGCCGAGATCAGGGGTCAGCGTGTCACTGATCAGGCCGGTGACGAACGGCCCGACGGCCCCCAGGGTGGCATTGAAGAACAAGAAGATCGCCGAGGCGGTCGCCCGTTGACCGGGTAGCACCAGACGTTGAATGGCTGCGATCGACGGGGCCATGTACGACGTGCCGATGATGTAGCTCAGCGCCAGGAACCACACGCATGCCACCCGACTCTCGACCGTGAACGCCAGCACCGAGGCCGGCAGCAGCAGGGCCGTGGTCAGCACCACGATCCACAACAGCCAGCGCGGATCGCGCGCGGCCAGCCGATCCGCCAGCCGGCCCACGATCAAAAGCCCCAGGACTCCGGCCACCCCGGTGGCCAGGCCGTACTCCCACCCGACCTCACTGAGCGTCATGGACCGGGTCCGCATCAGGAAAGCCGGGGTGAACGTGGTCAGCGAGTACCCGGCGGCCGCGATGAACGCGGTGCCGCCGACAAGTGACAGGAAGCTGCGCTTGCGCAGCAGGGCCCACCACTTGACCTGCGTGCCCGGTTCCGCGGGCGCCGTCACCGGCAGCGACTGGCGGACCCCGACCAGCAGCAGCACCAGCGGGGCGAACACCACGCTGATCACACCCATCACCACGAAAGCCGTTCGCCAGCCGAGGTTGTCGGCCAACAGTCCGCCGCCGATCAGGCTGGCGCCGCTGGCCAGGGGGATGGCGAAGGTGAGCACCGCCAGCGGTGCCGCGCGATGCTGCGGGGCGAAGTTGCGGGCCACGTACGCATGAGCGGCCGGGGTGCTCCCGGCCTCACCCACCGCAACGCCCACCCTGGTGAGGGCGAGCTGAAAGCCGGACTGCACGGCACCACCGAGCATGGTCATGGTGCCCCACAGCGTCAGGCAGGCCGCGACGACCGCGCCATACGTTCCGCGGTCGGCGATTCGCGCCACCGCGATGCCGAGCACCGCGTACACGATGAGGAAGCCGAACCCGTTGATCACCCCGATCGCGGTGTCCGACAGGGCGAGGTCGTGCTTGATGGGCTCGGCCAGCACCGCAGGCAGGAACCGGTCGACGTAGTTGAGGGTTCCGACCAGGGTCAACAGTGCGACCGCCGCCCACGCCCGCCGCGGCCCGTGCCCGTCGGCGGCTGCGGACGGCAGGGTGGTCAATGGCGCCTGGCCGGTCTCACCCATGCCGGACGCCGCGCGCGAACCGCCACAGGTACTGCGGCAGACGCCGTACCGGCACGGACTTCGGCCAATCCCGGGGACGGAAGAAGGCGTCGGAGCCTCCGTCGACGAACACCACACTGCCGCAGAGGAAATCGGCCGAGTCCGACAGCATGAAGCAGATCCAGTCGGCCAGATGGCCGGCGTCGCCGTAGCCACCGATGGGCACCGGGAACGACCGTACGGCGCGGCCCTCGCGCGGATCCGCGAGTTGGGCCTCGAGCAACGGCGTCAGGATCGCCCCCGGAGCCAGTGCGTTGAGCCGGATCCCTGCACCGGCCCACGCTGCGGTGACCGCATTGATCCGCAGCCAGCGGCTGACCGCGATCTTGGAGGCCGCGTACATGATGGCCGACCCGTTGCGGCCCAGCAGCCGCAACGAGCGCACCGCCTTGTCGGTGTCACGCGCCAACAGCGCCCGAATGGTCCGGCGCGGAACGACCGGTACGGTTGTCGTCGAATTACTGGCGATCACAACGACTTTGGCGCGGTCCGCGGCGGCCAGTGCCGGGCGCAAGGCATCCAGCAGCTCCACCACGCCGAGGAAGTTGACCTCGGCGATCAATCGGTTCCGGTCAGCGCCGGATCCGGGACCCAGCCCGGCGGCCAGCACGGCCCCATCGAGCACCCCGCCGCACGCTGCCAACACGCCATCGGCCGCTGCCCGGCGCCCCTGCGGGGTGGACAGATCGGCCACCACATCGCCGGACGTGACGTCCACGCCGACCACGGTGTGCCCGAGTTCTCGCAGCCGTTCGGCGGCCTGCAGTCCCATGCCGGATGCGGACCCGGTAACCGCGTATGTGCCGATGATCGCCTCCTTGCGGCCCGATCGTGGGCCGGTCCGGCGGCCAAAGATAGCATCCGAGACATGACCGACCTTGCCAAATACGGGCCGTGGGCCGTAATCGCCGGCGGCTCCGAGGGGGTCGGCGCGGAGTTCGCCCGGATGCTCGCCGAGGACGGGTTCAACCTGGTCCTGCTGGCGCGGAAAGCCGGTCCGCTGGAGGTCACCGCGCAGCGCTGCCGGGACCTGGGCGTGCAGGTGCGCGCCGTGGCGGTCGATCTGGTGGACGATGCGTCGACCGCGCAGATCGCCGAGGCGACTGCCGACCTGGAGATCGGCCTGCTGATCTACAACGCCGGGGCCAACACCTGCAGCGAACGCTTCCTGGATGCGCCGCTGGCCGATTTCCAGAAGGTCGTCGACCTCAATATCACCAGGATGATGGAGTTGGTTCAGCACTTCGGCAGGCCGATGGCCGCACGAGGCCGGGGCGGAATCCTGCTGGTGGGTTCACTGGCGGGCTACGCGGGGTCGATGCGGCACACCGTCTACGGCGGGGTGAAGGCGTACGGCCGGCTGTTCGCCGAGAGCCTGTGGCTGGAGTTGCGCGAATACAACGTCGACGTGCTGGAGCTGGTGCTCGGTGTGACCCGTACCCCGGCGATGGAACGCGCCGGCCTGAACTTCGAGGCACCGGGCATGCGGATCAACGATCCGGCCGAGGTCGCGCGGGAGGGGCTGGATCACCTCGGTGCGGGGCCGGTGCACGTGGCGGGCGGCAACGCCAAACGCGCCGAGATGAACAGTGCGCCGGACCGGGCGCAGGTTGTGCTCAAGTCCGACGCCGCGATCCGCAACCTGATCAATCAGCGGGCGCCGCAATGACATCCGAGCTCGCTGCGCTCGAGGCGCGGCTGCGCCGACTCGAGGACGAACGCGACATCGCCCGGTTGATCGCGTCCTACGGCCCGCTGGTGGATGCCGCGGACGCCGACGGGACCGCCGCGCTGTGGGCGACCGACGGTCGCTATGAGGTCGAGGGCTGGGCGATGGCCGGCCGGGCAGACGTCCACGCGATGGTCAGCTCGACATCCCACCGCGCCCTGGTGGCCACGGGATGCAGTCACTTTCTCGGCCCCGCCGTGGTCACCGTCGACGGCGACACCGCGGTGGCCGTGTGTGAGTCGCTGGTGCTGGTCCGCCGCGAGACCCCCGACGACGGGTCCAGCGAGTATGGGGTGTGGCGGGCAACGGCCAATCACTTCGAGCTGGCCCGCATAGACGGGCGATGGCAGATCAGCCGGCGTTCCAGCCGCCTGCTCAACGGCGACCCGGCAGCACACCGGCTGCTGACCGCCGGTGTGGCCGGAGAGCCAGCGACCTGACCCAGATGAATTCTCGGTGCCCAGGCGGTTACCGATCTCTCCTCCGAGATGCCGATGCGGCCGGGGCGACTTACGCTCGTCGCGGTCGGGTGTCAGCCGAGGGGAATCGAGGTCGCAGGGGTGAAGACAGTGCTGGGGCTGTCGGTGACTTCGCACGGCATCGCCTGGGCGCTGGTCGACGGCCGCTCGACGGATGTCACCGCGCTCGATGACGACGCTTTCGAGGTCGACGCCTCCGATCAGCTGGCCGACCGCGTCGCTGCCGCTGCCCGCAGTGCACAGGCCATCGCGGCGACCAGCGGCCAGGACGTGGCCGCGATCGGTGTGACCTGGCACGGGCCCGACGGTGCCGATACCAGCGACGAGTTGGCCGAACTTCTCGATCTTCTTGCCGCCGCGGGGTTCGACGACGTGCGCGTGGTTGCCGGGCAGACCGGCGCCGACGACCTGGACGAGGACGAGGCTCAGGTGCGCGACGCCCAGGCCGCCGCACGAGCTGTCGCGACCAACGCGGTCGCCGCCACATCCAGACTGCCCCGCTACCGCCCGCCGGCCCCGTGCAAAAACCGGGCGGCACGGGTGGTGGCCGCCGCCGCGGCGACGGTTGCGGCGGGCATGCTGACGGTCGGCTCACAGTTCACCGCACCCGCACCGGTCCCGGCCGGCGACGAGGGGGACATCACCGCGGCGGCCCCGGCTCCGCGGCTGGTCACCGTCGCCGCACCCCGACTGTCGGAACGTGCGGTGCCGATGCTGCCCACCGAGGAGCCCGTCCAGGTGCAGGTCGCCGAGCGGGCCGAACGGGCACCGGTCGAGCAACCGGCGGAACCGGTCGTGGCCGCACACGTGACGCCCGCCGAGCCGGTTGCTCCCGTGCAACTCGCCCAGCCGGTATCCGTGGTGCAAACCGCTGGGCCCCAAACGGTTCCAGTGGTTCAGATGGCAGTCCCGGCGCAGGCGCCGGTCGCGTCGAACATACCGACGCAGCAGCCGGCCGGAGTCCCCGCCGCGCACCTGCCGGCTGTCCAGCCGCAGCTGCCTGCAGCCGAAGCCCACATCGCGGCCGATCCGTCGCCGGGCCCCACGTCGGCCCCCACTGCCTTGTCGGTACCCGCCCCAGCACTGGCCCCCGCGCCTCTGACGGCCCCCGCGCCGGCCCCCGTACCTCCACCTGATCCCATCAGCGGATGGCTGCTCGCCGCGATGCCGTAGCGCGGGGTCAACCCATCGTCGCCAGGTTGTTCCAGAAATGCCTCAGACTGCCGGTGCCGCCGAACAACGTCGTGAAGTTGGTGGAATCGACCAGGACGATATCGCCGGCCCGGCCGGACGCCGGGGGCATCCAGATCAGCGCGTTGAACTCGGCGTTGCCCGCCTCGGTGAACGGATGCGGCCGGGTGGGGTCGACGAGCTGGCGTCCCAGCACCCGCAGGGCGTCGCTTTCCGGTGCCGTCAGTTCGTAGTGCGGCAGGTGCGGATGGAAATTGAAGGTGCTGACGTCGGCGAGCAATCCAGGGGAGTCCAGATCGCGCAGTGCCGTCAGCGGTGCGATCTCGGTGGTGCCCTCGACGACGGCCGGACGCAGCCCCCACACGTTGTGCACCGGGACGTCGAGCGCGGCCATCAGCGAGCGGGTGTACTGGCCGAAGCGCTGTTGCCGTGGTACCAGCGGATCTCCGTGATGCAGGTACTCGACCTGGCGCCGGCCGAAGTCGTCAGTGTCACCGACGTCGTGGTGCGGCGCCAGCAGCAGGCAGGTGCCCTCGCGCTGTAGCCAACGCCGGATCGCCGCGATCTCGGCCGGGTCGGCCTCTTGTTCCGACAGGATGTGGTCGAGGCCGAACACCATCAAGGTGTCGCAGTCATCGAGAACCCGCTCGTCGATGGGGAGCCGGTAGCCGGCCTGATCGATCCGCTGGAACACGGCCACCGGATGCCCAGTGACCTCACCTGCCAATTCCTGGAAGGCCAGCGTCGAACGGTGGAACAACTCCAGCGTGCCGGCGATGCCCTGCAGGAAGGAGGCGGCATCGTATTCGGGCGTCTCGTATGCCGGCCACAGCACGTTGCGGACTTCGGTCATGGTGGAGAACCGGTTCTCCATGGCCGCCGGATCGCGTTGGGCTTCCCAGGGGTAGCTCCAGGTCCAGTAGATGCTGATCCGGCGGTGCCCGTCGTGAGGGCGGGGAATGTGCGTCTGGTTGTACGTGCGGGCACCGGTCATGAGGCCGCCTCTCCTTCACCGGTGGCCAGATAGCGCAGTCCCGACATGCCCGGCAGG
Organism: Mycolicibacterium nivoides; assembly: GCF_003855255.1. Classification (NCBI taxonomy): domain Bacteria; kingdom Bacillati; phylum Actinomycetota; class Actinomycetes; order Mycobacteriales; family Mycobacteriaceae; genus Mycobacterium; species Mycolicibacterium nivoides. The sequence goes on from NZ_CP034072.1 coordinate 1,613,067, forward strand.
AAGAAATACGCACCACCCCGAAGTGTGGTGAAAGCTGGAATCCCCTTGTGTACCTTACGTATCGGCCGCTTGGGGACGGTGAAGTCCAGGGTTCCGTCCTGCGTGCCGCAAATGGGGTCGTGCTCGTTGCCCAGCTCGTGGAACGTCTTGTCGTTGATCCAGACGTTCTGGGCGAACTCGAACTGGCGCACCAGGTCGGCGCAGATGATGAACGCCGCGATACCCCGGTCCGCTCCGTCGTCGGGTGCGTCGTCCGGTAGGGCCGGACCGTAGGTGGCGCCGCGCCGGATCATCCGCCGCCGGTTCATGTAGTGCGCGGTGTCGCGGGGGTTGAGCCGGCGCGCGTGCGACCCCAGGGGGCAGGCGTAGCCGAAGGGGTCCATCTCCTTGTAGTTGAAATCGTTGTTGCGCAGGGGATCCGCGCCGAGCTCGGGATCGTCGTGGTCGGGTGCCAGCACCAGGGGAGCGCCGCTGCGCCACCGGCCCATGAACTTCGCCGCCAGTAGTTCCTCGGCTTCCGGCGTATCCGACCGCTGGCGAACGTACTCCCGGAACAGCGTGACGTGTTCCTCTAGCCGGCGGTAGGCCATATAGCTGCCGTTGCGCGAAAGTACCTCCGGTTGAGGAAGATTCGGTATAGACCCGTCCTCGTCGGGATAGCCGAGGATGAATTCGCCGGGCTCGAGCGGGTCGCCCGATCCCGGTGTCGGCTCTTCCCCGGAACCCTTCATCACCGGCTGGGACAACCGGTCGCGGAATCCGAAGTGATCGTGTGCGTAGTTGAACGGCGGCGTCGCGTTCAGGTCCAGATAGGACAGGCTGCGCACGCCGGCGGTTCTGTCGAGCAGTTTGTCGTGCTCCTCGATGGAGCGCCGGCACTGCTCTTCGGTGCGTGAGAACAGGATCGCGATCGCATGAAGATCCTCACCGGCAAGACCGCCCAACCAGTGTTCGGGTGCGGCCTCACCGGTGTCCCCGAGGATCGTGGCACGCTGCGCCATGCCCTCCCGGAACGCGGCCGGGAAGGTCGCCAGCGACTCCTCGCCGACACCGAGTGCCCGCAGTCCGGTCCAGGTGAACGCCAACGTGACCCAGCGGTCGGATTCGTCCATGGTGGATACCGCCTCGGTGGCCGAGGCCACCTTGTCCAGCAGCTCGGAGAGCCACGCCCGGCCGCCCTCCGGGGTGTCGAAGGTCAGGAACTCGTAGCGCCCGGTGATGGCCGGGGTGCGAGTCAGCAGGATGTGCTGGATCTCGTCGAACTCGAGCACGGCCGCTACTGCATCTGGTCGAGCATGGTGGAGAAGGCGGCCTTGAGCCGCAGTGCTTTCTTGATCTCGTCGGCGGTCACGTACGGGTACTCGCCGTACTCCAGGAAACTCGGGACCTGGTGGGCCCGGACGAACTCGATGAATGCCTGGGGGTTCTCCTTCCAGTCCTCGGGGAACCCCTCCAGATTGGTGAAGACGGTGGTGATGCCGGTGGCACTGAACAATTGCACCGCGTCCTCGGTGTACTTGTCGAAGTCGGTGTCGAAGATGCCCTGATATTGGAAATGCAGTCCCGAGCCGACGTCGAAAAGTACCCAACGCAAATAATGCAGCCGCAGCGGCGCCAGCACCTCCGGGCTGGCCGCGATCGCCTCCTCGATCTGTTTTCCGTATGCCCGCACCGCATCTTCGCGGCCTTCTTTTACCTTCGCGATGATGGAAAAGCCGTGGCAGGCAGGGGTTCTCGGGTAGGTGGGCCCGTACCGGCCCGGCTCGAGTTCGAAATAGCCTTCGGGCGGGATGGCCATCGCGGCCGGCTTGCTCCAGACAGGTTCGGTGGCAGTCAATTTGGGGCCCCCTATACGCTCTCGGATAACGCGGAACGCTAGCACTGTTGCAGGCCCGTGAACGGCGATTGTGTTGACGCGCCATTAAATTTGCCGCGCATTTCTCGGAAAACCTGGAAAACACGCGTACCGGGCGTATTGTCCGCTGTGTCGGGGCCGTTCGAGGGGTAGGCCGCGACCGTTACCGAGTGACAGTGCGCCAGAGATGGGGCAGCGATGACGATCGGAGCGGGCACGAGGATGAAGCCCGATCTGTTACGCGTCCTGGGTACCGCCGCGGTCGACGGCAGCGCGAGCGAAGGCGCGAACCTGGTCCTTCGCGACCTTCCCGTTGCCGGTCAGCGGTAGCCCCTCGGTGAACAGCACCACCCGCGGTCGCTTGAAACCCGCGATCTCTGTCCGGACGTGGTCGACGAGTTCTTCGGCGGTCGGCCGGAGTCCCGGCACCGGGACGACCACCGCGCACACCGCCTCGCCCCAGTAGTCATCGGGTACCGCGACCACGGCCACCTGGTCCACCGCTGGGTGGCCGGACAAAACGTCCTCCACTTCACGGGAGGACACGTTCTCGCCGCCGGTGACGATGATGTCCTTGAGCCGGTCGACGACGAACAACCGACCGTCGGGGTCGGTGCGGCCCATGTCCCCGGTGTGCAGCCAACCGTTCTCGGTAGTGACACCGCCGGGCCAGTAGCCGGGCGTCACCTGCGCGCCGCGCACCACGATCTCACCGACCTGCCCGGACGGCAGTAGATCCCCGGACGGCGCGGCGATTCCGATCTCGACGTCCCGGTGCGGATAGCCGGCACTGGTGAGCAGCTCGGGTCGGTCCGCCGCTCCGGCGCGGTGGTCGTCGGGGCCGAGAAACGTGATATTCCCACCGGTTTCGGTCATCCCGTACCCCTGGTGAAAGTCCACGCCGAGCATCTCGATCGCGCGGCGCAGCAGATCCAGCGGCATCGCGGCCGATCCGTAGGCGATCGCCGTGAGGCTGGGCAGGCCGGTCCCGGTGTGGTCCAGATGGCCGAGCAGCGAGTGCAGCATGGTCGGCGCCAGCGAACACGAGGTCACTCCGTGCGTGCGGACGAGCTGTGCGAAACCCTCCGGGCGGAACTGTGCGCACAGGACGACCGTGGCCGCCACCGCATGCTGGACCAGTATGTTGTATCCGGCGATGTGACACATCGGGAACGGCAGCAGGTACACCCCGCCGGGCGGCACGGAGCGGCCCTCGACCGAGCCCCAGACCGCCGTAAGAATCGAACGATGGCTGTGCGCAACAGCTTTCGGTACACCGGTGGACCCGCTGGTGAACAGCAGCCAGGCCGGATCGTCCGGGTTCGTGACGTCAGGGCAGGGGAGATCGGCCGCGGGGGCGGTCCGCCACTGCTCGTCTTCGAACGCGATTGCCTGCTCGACGGGAGCCCCGGCGCCGGCCAGGGCCGACAGATAACGCTCGTCGCCGAGCAACAGGGAGGGCGCGGCGGTGACCAACTGCGCGGCCTGCTCGGCCGGGCTGAGACGCTGGTTGATCAGCGTCAGTACGCGTGCACTGCGCGGCACGGCGTAATACAGCTGGGCGTAGGCGGCGCTGTTGTCGGCGACGACGGCCACCCGGTCACCAGGAGCGGTCCGGGCGGCCACCCAGCCTGCGACACCGCGGATCTGGCGGTCGAACTCGGCAAAAGTGGCGGTGGTGCCGTCGTCGGTCACCACGGCCCGGCGCTGAGGCGCACCGGCCGCCGCCGCCGAGATCAACTCATGCAGCAGGGTCATGCCGGGCCACCCGGGGGGAGTTCGAACCGGTCCAGATATCGCCGCACGAAATCCTGCGCCTGGGTATGGCCGCGGCTGATGCCCAGGCCCTGCTCCAGCACCAGGATGCGCGCCAGGCTCGCCACGATCATCGACATCACCACGGGTGGGAATTCGTCGGTGTCGACGCCGTGGGCCTGCAGCGCCGAGGCCATTGCGGACTCCTCAAGGTCGCGGAACCGGTCGGCGTAGCCGGCGATCTCGCTGCGGATGGCCTTGCGGTGGTTGGCCAGCGCCATGAATTCCATCCACAGCGCCGCACCTTGCGCGCTGTTGAGTTCCCACAGCGCATGCAGCGGGGAGTCCTCGGCGAAGGCCTCCTGCTGGGTGCTCAGGTTCGTCTCGGCGCCGGCCTGCAGCACCGCCACGAACAGGTCGTCCATGCTGGGGAAGTAGTAGTGCACGAGTGCGGGTTTGACCCCGGCCTGCGCGGCGACCCGCCGCGACGTCGCCGCGGCGTACCCCTCTTCGAGCATGACCTGGGCGGTGGCCCGGATCAGCGCCCGGCGGGTCGTCGAATCGCGTCCGGAAGGCGCCTTTTGCGTACTCATCGCACCCTTGACCACGCGCGGCAGCGGCTGCTAGACATGGCCTGAGTGTAATTATTGGGCGATCGCCCAATATCGGCAGTGTGGCGGCACCTGCCCTGGCGACGAAGGTGGGCAATGACAGGACGGGTCGACGGCAAGGTCGCGCTGATCACCGGGGCGGCACGCGGGCAGGGACGCAGCCATGCCGTGCGGCTGGCCGCCGAGGGCGCCGACATCATCGCCGTGGACATCTGCGCGACCTTCGACCGGTCCCCGGCATCGGGTGCGACGGCCGAGGACCTCGCCGAGACCGCCGATCTGGTCAAGAACCTCGGGCGGCGCATCGTCACCGCCGAGGTGGACGTGCGCGATTTCAGCGCACTCAAGGCAGCGGTCGACAGCGGCGTCGAACAGCTGGGCCGGCTCGACATCATCGCGGCCAACGCGGGTATCGGCACCACCGGGGTGAAGCTGGACCGGATGGACGAGGACCTCTGGCAGGAGATGATCGACGTCAACCTCAGTGGGGTGTGGAAGACGGTGAAAGCCGGTGTGCCCCATATGCTCGCTGGCCGACGCGGCGGCTCGATCATCCTGACCAGCTCGGTGGCAGGGTCGAAGGCTTACCCGTTCACGGGGCACTATGTCGCGGCCAAGCACGGCGTGGTCGGCCTGATGCGCAGCTTCGCGGTCGAACTGGGCCACCATTCGATCCGGGTGAACTCCGTGCACCCGACCCACGTCAACAGCCCGATGTTGATGAACGAGAAGACCTATCGCATGTTCCGGCCCGATCTGGCGAATCCGGGACCGGACGATCTGGCGCCGATCTGCCAGACCTTCCACATGCTGCCTATCCCGTGGGTCACACCCGAGGACATCAGCCATGCGGTCCTGTTCCTGGCGTCGGACGAAGCCCGTTACATCACCGGGGTCACGTTGCCCGTCGACGCCGGTAGCTGCTTGAAATGACCGTCTACTACGACCCGTACGACGTCGGCATCGTCGCCGATCCGTATCCGGTGTACACCCGCCTGCGCGACGAGGCGCCGATCTACTACAACGAGCGCTACGACTTCTGGGCGTTGTCCCGGCACGCCGATGTCGAAAAGGCGTTGTCGGACTGGGAAACCTTCTCCAACAGCCGAAGCGACATCCTCGAACTGGTCAAGTCCGACTTCGACATGCCGCCCGGCGTGATGATGTTCGAGGACCCGCCCATGCACACCCTGCTGCGCGGACTGATGTCGCGGGTGTTCACCCCGCGGCGCATGGCCGAGATCGAGGATCAGATCCGGCAGTTCTGTGTGCGCTGTCTGGACCCGCTGGTCGGCTCGGACGGATTCGACATCATCGCCGAACTGGCGTCGATGATGCCGATGCGGGTGATCGGAATGCTGCTCGGCATACCGGAATCCGAGCAGATCGGGGTTCGTGACGCCAACGACGCCAATCTGCGCACCAAGCCCGGCGCGCCGATGAAGGTCGTGCAGGCCGACCGTATCGCCGACGGCCGGATCTACGCCGACTACGTCGAGTGGCGGGCCAACAACCCGTCCGACGACCTGATGACGGCCCTGCTCAACGTCGAATTCACCGACGAATTCGGAGTCACCCGCAAGCTTGACCGCAAAGAAGTCCTGCACTACACGCAGGTGGTGGCCGGGGCGGGCAACGAGACCACCGGCCGGCTCATCGGCTGGCTGGCGAAAGTGCTTGCCGAACACCCCGACCAGCGTCGCGAGGTGGCCGATGATCGCTCACTGCTGACCCGCGCGGTCGATGAGACACTCCGCTTCGAACCCACCGGCCCGCACGTAGCGCGATGGGTGGCAAGGGATTTCGAGTACGACGGCACAACGGTACCGGCCGGCAGTGCGGTGCTGCTGCTGTTCGGTGCCGCCAACCGCGACCCGCGTCGCTACCGCAACCCCGATACCTTCGACATTCACCGCGACAACATCAGCCACCTCACCTTCGGCAAGGGGCTGCACTACTGTCTGGGCGCCAACCTGGCCCGGCTGGAGGGCCGCGTCGCACTCGATGAGCTGCTCAACCGCTTCCCCGAGTGGGAGATCGACTACGACAGTGCCCAACTGGCGCCGACCTCGACGGTACGTGGCTGGGAGAAACTGCGCCTTGTGGTGAACTGAGCACCGTGAACATCTGGATCGGACAGGCCCGGCGCCGCGTCGGCGGTGAGGTGCCCGCACCGCCCGAGCAGGTGCGGGCCTTCTACGTCGACCTGGACAACATCTCGCAGGTGCACCCGCTCGTGCAGTGGGTGCGCAGCACGTCCCGGGTGGACCTGGCCGACGGGTATCGGCAGGACTATCAGGTGCGCGATCGAATACCGTTGGGGCCGTTGGCGCTCCCGATCACCTACCGGGCCCGGCTCATCGTTCCCGCCGTGGGTCCGGTGACCGCGCAGGCCCGGCAGTTCCCGCAGGTGAGGCTGGACAGCCGGGTGGACTTCGCGGCCACCGGGACCGGAACCCGGATCACCGAGGAGTTGACCATCGCCGCGCCCAGGCCGTTGCTGGCGATCACCGTGAAGCAGGCGGTTGCTGCCCACGCCACGATGCTGGCGGCCATCGGAAAGCTGTTCGCGGCCTGAACTGAGGCCCAACGTTTTTCCGCGAGCAGACGCGTATGTACCCGGAAATCGCGGATTCGGGGTACATACGCGTCTGCTCGCGCGAAAAAAGGGGGCTCGTCGGGCTACGAGGTGGCGACCGCCTCAGCGTGCTCGGTGGCCACCGTCTTCGCCCAGCGGTAGTCGGCCTTGCCGGCAGGGGAGCGCACGATCTGCGGGGACCGGACGAACGCCTTCGGGATCTTGTAGCGCGCGATCGAGCGCTCACACACCGCCGCGAGATCCTCGTCGGTGGCCGAGGCGCCCTCGGCGAACTGCACGACCGCCACGACCTCGTTGCCCCAGCGCTCCGACGGGCGGCCGACCACGACCACGTCGTAGACGGCGGGGTGCGCGGCGACGGCCCGCTCGACCTCTTCGACGAAGATCTTCTCGCCGCCGGAGTTGATGGTGACCGAATCCCGGCCCAGCAGCTGAATACGCCCGTCTTCCAAGACATTTGCCCGGTCACCCGGAACCGCCCAGCGGACCCCCTCGATGGTGGGGAAGGTGCGTGCGGTCTTGGCCTCGTCGCCCAGGTAGCCGAGCGGGATCAGATCGCGCCGCGCCAGCCAGCCGCCGCTCTCGCCGGGGCCGAGCACCCGGGACAGATCCTCGGCCACCACAGCTGTGTCGGACTGGGCGTTGAAGGTGGCTGCCTCGGAATCGGTGCCTGCGGTGGAAGCGGTGCTCATCTGGGTGCCCGACTCCGAGGAACCCACGGCATCGAGCAACATCAGATGCGGCAGCGCGGCCAGGATGCGCTCACGCACGGTCGGGGACAGCGGCGCGCCGCCGTTGGTGATCGTGAACAGACCCGACAGGTCGTAGTCGCCCTTCTCGATCTCGTCGATCAACGGTCGGGCGATCGCATCGCCGACCACCGGGATGCTGAGCACCCGTTCGCGTGCGGCCAGCTCCAACACGTTGTCCGGGCGCATCTTCACCACATCGTCGGGGATGACGAGCTTCCCGCCCATGGTGATGGCGTTGTAGGCGGCCCACTGCGCGGCACCGTGCATGAACGGCGGGATCATCAGCAGCGACAGCCCGCCGCCGGCGGTGGCGGCCCGCTCGGCGAGTTCCTCGTACGACGCGATGAAGGTGTCGCTGCCGAACGGCCGGCCACCCATCGAGGACAGGAAGATGTCGTGCTGGCGCCACAGCACGCCCTTGGGCATGCCGGTGGTTCCGCCGGTGTAGAGGACGTACAGGTCATCGCCCGACGGAGTCGGCATCCCTGCTGGGGGCGCAGGGGTTTTCAGGATCGTCTCGTAATCGACGGCACCCGGCAGGAGCTCGTTGCCCGATTCGTCGGCGACCTGGATGAGCACCTGCAGATTCGGCAGCTGGTCGCGGATCGCGGCCACCCGGGGCGCGAACTCGGCGTTGTAGATCACCGCCCGGGCGTTCGAATCCTTCAGCAGGTAGAGGAGTTCCTCCTCGACGTAGCGGTAGCTGACGTTGAACGGTGCCACCCGGGCGCGGTAGCTGCCGATCATCGACTCGAGGTACTCGTTGCCGTTGCGCAGGTAGATGCCAAGGTGGTCCTGACCTGATTCGTGTCCGGCCAGCCCGTCGCGCTCGGCGTGCGTGCCGAGACCGGCCGACACCAGGTAGTGGGCGAATCCGTCGACGCGCGCGTCGAAGTCGGCGTAGCTGAAACGGCGGTCCCGCCACACCAGGAAGGTTTGATCGGGCACGGCTTTGGCCACCGTGGAGAACACTGTGGACAGGTCGAACTTCACGTCAGCGCTCATGGCACTCCTGGTGTGCGCGGATTCGGGCTCCACGACCATACATGGACCACTTGGCTGTATGGCCTAGGGGATGTGACCCGCGCCTCAGACCGGGAAGAAGCCGTCTCCGGTCAGAATCCCCGGCTGCCAGCCCTGCGGTCCGAGGCACAGCATCGGCCGGCCGTCAGGCGACTGAGCGGCCTCTTGCGGCCCCGGACACGGCGACCCGATCTCCTGCACGCCGTTCAACGGGTAGGCGTAGGTCCAGAAGCCGGTGTAGACGGGCGGCCACTGGTTGGGAATCCACTTGCACTGCATCGCCGTGCCGCCCGGCCCACGGCCGAACACGTTGCGTTCCCAGCTGTAGCAGGGTGCGCCGTTGGACGCCTCGTAGCTCATCCCCGGGACATCGGTGGGGTAGCGGCCCGGATTGTCGGGATACATGTTGCTGCCGTCGTCGGCCATCGCACCCGGCGCAGCCGAGATCGCTGTTGCCAGTGCCGCCGCGGCGACCGCCGTCGTGGCGAAGAGTTCGCGAATCATGTTCCACCCTCAGCATTGCCGACCGCCAGTCGAATCAGGCTGGCCAGTTCTTTGACTTTGGGCCAGAAGCCTAGCTGGTCGCCAAGGCGAGCAGTCGACATTTGGGGCCGTTGTTACTCGCCGGTATCGGTGTCGAGCACGCTGACCGCGATGCCGTAGGGCAGGAACCGCACCCGCCGGACCGGATCGGTGTTGCCCGCGTTGGCCCGCAGGGCTTCGAGCTCGCTGGGATAGACCTGCTCGATGTGGGCGCCGCCGGCGTCGTCGACGGTGTAGATGGCCCACACCCCGTCGCCCTTCTCGCCGGTGGTCTCGGGCTCGGTCCTGGGCCGGGAGAAGCGGGTCACCTCATCCAGCAGGCCGGCCCACCCGGTGGCCTGGCCGGGGTTTGCGATGAACTTGCTCAACCCGTCGATGGCATCGCGCAACCCTTCGCCGGCCTCACGGGCGACGCGGTCGAAGTCCTCAGGGTCGAATCCGAACGGTCCACTGCCACTCATGGCGCTCTCCTCGGTGGTTGTGGGCAATCTCAACCTGTCAAACACCAGTGTGCTCGCATGCGGCGGTGAGCGGGATGGTAAACGAACCATATGGCCTTCACACGGGACGAACTGTTAGCCACCGTCGAATTGTCACCGCAGGCAGCGGGTGCACACGACCGCCAGGGTTGGGTGGGACTGTTCGCTGCGGGCGGAAAGGTCGAGGACCCGGTGGGTTCGCGGCCACACCGCGGAGCCGCCCAGATCGAGCGGTTCTACAACACCTTCATCGCCCCGCGCGACATCACCTTCCACCGCGACGTCGACATCGTCGCAGGGTCCACGGTGATCCGCGATCTCGAGCTCGAAGTCGTCATGAGCCCGTCGGTCACCATGCGGATCCCCGCGTACCTGCGCTACGCCGTCGCTCCCGGCACGGAGGGACCGCGAATCGACGAACTGCAGGCCTATTGGGAGCTGCCCGCGATGATCGGGCAATTCGCCCGGGCCGGACTCGGCGCCGTGCCGGTCGGGCTGCGGCTGAGCGCGGCGTTGCTGCGTAACCAGGGGCTTTCGGGCACGCTCGGTTTCGCCAAGGGAATGGGTGGCGCGGGCCGCAAGGGCGAGCGTCTGATCGCCGGGCTGCTCGACGACCTGTGCCGCGGTGACGCGGTGGCGGTGCAACGACGGCTGGGCGCCGACACCGTCATCTGCGCCGGCGACGACGGACCGCTGAGTGCGTCCGGGCTGGTGGAGCACACCTCGGGCGCGTCCTGGCGCAAACTGATCGCGTCCGGCCCGAGCCTGGTGGCCGGGCTGGACCGCGACGGCCGCCGGGCGGTCGTGATCGTCGATCTGGGCAGCCGGCCGCGCGCGATCGCCCGATTGCGGTACTTCGCTGACGCGACATGACCGCGGCATGAACACGCGTACAGGCCCGGCTGCACCATCCCCACATACCGGCGTGAGACCGTAGAAGGATCATGGCTGATCACGCTTTCATCACCTACGAGGAATTCGGTCGCCGGTTCTTCGAGGTGGCCGTATCCGAGGACCGGGTCGGCGACGCCATCGGGGCGATCGCCGGCGATGAGTTCGAGCTGGGTCCGATCGGCCAGGGGCCTGGCAAGATCGCCAAGGTCACCGCGCGGGTCAAGATCCAGAAGCCCCGGGTGAGCCGCATCGTGGGCGAAACCATCACGTTCTCCATCCGGATCCCGCTGGAGATCGACATGGTGATCGACCTGCGCATCGACCGGCCCAAGTTCATGGTGTTCGGCGAAATCGCGCTGCGCGCCTCGGCGTTGGCCGCCGAGCCGCTGTTGCTGATCCTCGACGTCAAGAAACCGCGCCCGTCCGACATCTCGATCCACGTCACCTCGAAGTCACTGCGTGCCGAGGTGTTGCGCATCCTGGCGGGTGTCGACGCGGAGATCAAACGGTTCATCGCCGCGCACGTGGCCGGTGAGATCGACAGCCCGGAATCGGAGCAGGCCAAGGTGATCGATGTCGCCAAGGAGCTCGACTCCGCGTGGGGCGGGATCTGACACCGAGGCGGGGGTGCCGGGCGTCGGCCCGTACCATTCAAGCCATGCAGCGCAACGTGATCCGGTCCAGTCGAGTGCTCGCGGGTGCCGGGGCATCGGTGGTGATCGGGATCGCAGCTGTCGTCATCGCAGCGCCGGCCCACGCCGATCCGGTGGACCGGACTTTCGTCGACGCGCTGAGCCAGGCGGGCGTGGGCGCGGCAGATCCGGCCCAGGCCGTGGCGCTCGGGCAGTCGGTGTGCCCGATGCTCGCCGAACCGGGTCAGAACGCCGCCGATGTGGCAGCCAAGGTCGCCGATGCCGGCGGGATGTCGCTGGGGCCGGCCACGATGTTCACCGGGATCGCGATCTCGACGTTCTGTCCCGCGATGGTGGCCAAGGCCGGCGAGGGCAATCTGACCGGCGGCCCGGCCGACCTGGCCTGGTCGATCCTCGGCTTCGGTTAGGCGGTCAGGTACATCAGATCGGGCCGGCGCGGCGAGCGGCCGGTGCCGCCCGACTGGCCGCGAAGGTGACGCCACAGCCACGGCATGAGCATGTTCTGCGTCCACAGCACCTGTGAGTACGCCCGGGACCGGAACGACTGGGTCTGGTCACGACCGGTGGCCAGCGCCCAATCATGGTTGCTGCCAGGCAATCCGAGTGCCTCTGCGGCTGCCGCGGCGAACAGGCGGTGTCCCTTCGCCGACCCGTGCACCCGATCGGGACTCCAGGTCTCCGGTTCGCGCATCGAAGGCGCCGAGTACAGATCGACAAGGTGGAACCCGTAGCGATCGGCGGCACCGTTGACCGCGTCGTTGATCTGGATCACCCGCTTCCCGAGCAACCGGCCCACCGGCAGGATCTGGGTGATGTCCGGGAACGTCGTGGTGACGACGGTGGCCCCGGAATCCGCGAGGGTGCGGTAGACGTACTCGAGATCGCCGAGTGCCCGGGTGAACGAGCGCCCGGGCCGGGTCACATCGTTCATCCCGATGCACACGGTGACCAGGTCGGGCCGCATGGACAGCGCGGTGGGCAACTGGGTGTGGAGCACATCGCCGATGCGATGGCCGCGAATGGCGAGATTGGCATACCCCAACCCCGGGTAGAGCCCGTCGAGGCGTACCGCGAGCCGGTCGGCAAAACCCATCAGGCCGACGGTGTCGTCGCCATCCCACAGTCCTTCGGTCTGGCTGTCGCCCAGGGCGACATACCGGGTGAAACGTCGCACTCTGGGGACTCTAGCGCGCACGGGATCGGGCTCCGCACCCAGACACGTCGAAGGGGCGCCCGAAAAGGGCGCCCCTCCTTGATGTTTCGATAAGTTTGGGCTTACTTCACGTCCACGTAAACCGTCTTGTTGACGACGTTGGTCTGCAAGTTGTCGCCCGGGTTACCGGAATCTGTCCGGGTGTAGGTCTGCCCCGGTCGTACCGCCACCACCGACGCCTTGTCCAGCGGGGTGGAGCCGACGTGGTTGACGACCACCTTGTAGCCCTGGGCCTGCAGTTCGCTGATGGTCTGTTGGGCGTTGCCCGGTCCGGTCGGAGCGGCTTGGGCGGGTGCGGCCAGGCCGATCACCGCTGCGGCTGCCGCGCCTACCAGTGCTGTGGCAAATCCGATTCTCATCATCTTTGGTGCCTTCTTTCTTGTTCTGTTGTGCCGCATGCGACGCACCGGTAGGAGATGTCGGTTGGCGCCGTAGCTTGTTCGTTTAGGTGTTACATAGGAGTTAACCAGCAGTTCACAAATAAAATTCCGGCTGCACGAAAAGGTATGCAGAGGGCTGCGTCACACTCGGGAACCGGCGGGCGGGTGCCGCGTGCGGGTTCGTGATACCGACGCTGAAGTGACCCGAGTTACGCAGATCCAGCAAAGTGTCCTGGATCACCTGCGTTGTCGTGGCCCGGCGCTCGCGTAGCGTGCAAGCCGTGGCAAAGCTGAGCGCCGGTGTTCTGCTGTACCGCTTCGCCGGAACCGATGTGGAGGTGCTGATCGCCCACCCGGGCGGGCCGTTCTGGGCCCGTAAGGATGCCGGGGCATGGTCGGTACCGAAGGGTGAGTACGCCGACGGGGAAGACCCGTGGTCGGCGGCGCAACGCGAGTTCACCGAGGAACTCGGCGCACCGCCGCCCACCGGCCCGCGGATCGATCTCGACCCGGTGCGGCAGGCGGGAGGCAAGGTGGTCACGGCGTTCGCGGTGCGCGGGGACTTCGATCCGGCGACGGCCGTGAGCAACACGTTCAGCGTGGAGCTGCCCAAGGGGTCGGGGCGCTTCGTCGAGTTCCCCGAAATCGACCGTGTCGCTTGGGTTTCGGTGGCGGTAGCCCGTACCAAGCTGCTGAACGGGCAGCGTCCGCTGTTGGACCAGCTGATGGCCGCACCCGAACTGGCCGGCTACGGAGAGGGTCACCCGGAGGCCGGGTGAGGGCTCAGAGGTCGAGCGTCAGCCGGTCTCCGGCCTCGGCCCGCGACACGCAGGTGAGCAGATAACCCGCGTCGCGCTCCGGGTCGGTCAACAACGTATCGCGGTGCTGCACAGTACCGTCGGTCACCCTGATCCGGCAGGTGCCGCAGAAACCTTGCTGGCATGAGTACGGGGCGTTCACCCCGGCCCGGCCCAATGCGGCGAGCAGGGTCTCGTCGGCTCCGACGGTCACCGAGTCGCCGGTGGAGGCGATCGTCACCGAGAACTCGGCACCATCGACAACCGGTGGCGCCGCGAACCTTTCGAAATGCAACTCGACGTCGTCGCGGCCGGTGAGCGCGGCCCGGATTCCGGTCAGCATCGGGGCCGGGCCGCAGGCGTAGACCGTGGTGCCGTCGGGGCAGCCGCCGAGAAGATCCTCGGCAGTGGGCAGGCCGTCGACATCGTCGGTGCGGATCTCGATGCGGTCGCCGAACCGCGCGAGCTCATCAAGGAACGGCAGGCTGTCGCGGCTGCGCCCCGCGTAGACCATCGACCAGTCGACGCCCAACCGCGCCGCCAACCCGAGCATCGGCAGGATCGGGGTGATGCCGATTCCGCCTGCGATGAAGCGGAACCGCTGGGTGGGCGACCCGTATCCGGGCACCGTGAGGGCGAACGCATTGCGCGGGCCGTGCGTGCTCACCCGGCTGCCGACCTGCAGGCTGTCGTGCACCTCCAAGGAGCCGCCGCCACCACCGGGGATGCGCCGCACCGCAATTCGATAACGATCGGACGCGGAGGGATCCCCGCACAGCGAGTACTGCCGTACCCGGCCGCTGGCCAGGTGCAGGTCGATATGAGCACCCGGATACCACGGTGGCAGCGTCCCGCCGTCAGCGGCGGCCAGGGTCAGCGCGATGACGTCCTGATCGTGGGCCACCACCTGCCGGTCCGTCACGGTCAGCGTGATCGTGCGGTCGAGTTCGGGCGGCGGACTGGAACGCCGCACCAGCCTGCCCACCGTCCAGATGGTGGCGATGGCGGCGCCGGCGGCGCCGAGCATCGGATCATGCCGGAAACGGCCCGACATGCTCGGTGGCAGCCGGCGGTATCGGGATATCAGTGACAGCGTCGGCATGCCGGCGCCCGTCACAGGTGTGCGGCCCGCGCCGCGGGTGAGCTCGCCAGGTAGGCGACGGCCTGGGCCGTCGAACCCATCTCCTCGGGGGAGAAGCCAGGCCGGCAGTAGGCCAGGGTGTTGGAGCCGAACATACGGGAGAACTTCGGCAGCAGTCCGAGCTTGGAATCACGCATGCGCATCTTGTTCATCCGCCACCAGCCGATGTCGAGGGTCGGGTCACTCTTGACCATCGCCCAGCAGCCGCGCTGGAAGAACAGGTAGACCGCTGTCGCGGCGATGGACATCGCCCGCACCCGGCTGAAATAGCTGTCCTGGAAGTACACCGCGACGTCGTGGGCGACGCTGCGGTGCTCGACCTCCTCGGCGCCGTGCCAGCGGAACAGGTCGGTCATTGTCGCGTCGGCGTCGTAGTCCTCCCACGCGCAGTTCAGCACGAAGTCGCCCAGCACCGCCGTGTAGTGCTCGATCGCGGCGATGAGCCACAACCGGTCGCACAGGTGCGCCAGCCTGCGGCGCGGATCGGGGGAGTCCGATGGTGCCAGCGTCTTGGTGAACACGTGCTCCACCAAGGACAGGACCGGCTTGTAGTCCACTCCGTGGGTGGTGAGGAACTCGTCGAGCACCTGATCGTGCGTCTCGGCGTGCGTGGCTTCCTGGCCGATGAAGCCTCGCATGTCATCGGCGAGCTTGGGATCGCGCACGTACGGCAGCGCTTCGTTGAACGTCGCGACGAACCAGTGCTCGGCCACGGGCAGCACCACGTTGAACAGATTCACCATCGACGAGGCCACGGGATGGCCCGGAATCCAGTGCAACGGGATGTCGTCGAGATCGAAGTGCACTTTGCGGGCCTGGATCTGTACCGGGCCCGGGTCGATCTCATTGTCGAACCGCAACGGACGCAACATCGAGAGCCTCCCTGGGATGAGTGGACTCTCAGCAGTGTACGGATTTAGGTGGGAACAGCGGTACCGGGTTACCCCTTTGGGTGAACCCGGGCCGGCATCAGGCCGGCGGCGGGGTGCCCGCGCCCGGGGCTCCTGCGATCGGGACCACCGGCGTCGGCGTCACCGTCGTCACACCGTTGCTGCCCACCCTGGGGCCGCCCGGCACGGCCGCATCGGCACCCTGCTCGGCCGCCGCCTCGCTGCAGTCCAGCATCAGGATCATCTTGCCGCTGGAGTTGACCTTCTGGGAATCGACCAGGCACTCGGACTGCGGCAGAGCGCTGCCGAAGGAGCCGCCGAAGGTGGCCTTGACGCCCTGGCTCTTCAGGATCGCCAGCGCCTTCATGTACGGCTCGCCGACGACGTTGATCGAGGCCGCGCTCGGCTGTGAGGTGGCGGTGCCTGAGGCCAACAAGGCGATCGAACCGGCGGCGAGCAGACCGCCGCTGAGCGCAACAAGCTTCTTCACGTGAACTCCGTCAGTCGGGTGCGGTTGCGAACATATCGCAGCTGTGACGAATGTGAAACCGGAGCGGACGCCCCGCGCGTTACATACGGTCGCGGTCCGGGCGGGCGGTGATCGACGCCATCACGTCGCACAGCGCCGCCGCCCGCGGATCCGCGAACACCTCCTCGAGCAGAATTCGCCGGCCGTCGGGACCTGCCAGCGGGATCCGCCAGTTCGGGTATTCGTCGGTGGTTCCGGGCTGATTCTGGGTGCGCACCTCGCCGACCGCGTCGGCCAGTGACAGCGCCAGCAATTTCGAGGGAGTGCGGCCGAGATAGCGGTAGAGCGCCGACACGATCTGATCGGTATCCGGATCGGGTCCGAGCAGCCCGACCCGGCGCAGCTCGTCGAGCCACGCCGTCTGCGCGGTGCGGTCCGCCGCCAGCTCCTGATCGGCCGGCCGGGTCAGCAACCCCAGTCGTTCCCGTAACCGCACGTGCTCGCCGGCCAGGTATCCGGGTGTCGGCGGCAGATCGTGCGTGGTCACCGACGACAGGCAGTACTCGCGCCAGCGTTCGGCGGGTAAGGGTCCTCCGGACTCGTCGGACTCGAACCACAGGATCGAGGTGCCGAACAGGCCCCGCTCGCGCAGATAGTCACGCACCCATGGTTCGACCGTGCCCAGATCCTCGCCGACCACGAGGGCGCCTGCGCGATGCGCCTCGAGCGCGATGATGCCGATCATCGCGTCGTGGTCGTAGCGCACATAGGTGCCTTCGGTCGGTGCGGCCCCCTTCGGGATCCACCACAGCCGGAACATGCCGATGATGTGGTCGATGCGTACCCCGCCGGAATGCCGCAGCGCCATGTTGACCACTGCCCGGAACGGTTCGTAGGCCTGCTCGGCGAGGCGGTCCGGTCGCCAGGGCGGCTGCGACCAGTCCTGCCCGAGTTGATTGAACTCATCCGGCGGTGCGCCCGCCGTGACCCCCAGTGCGAGCACATCCTGAAGGGCCCAGGCGTCGGCTCCGTCGGGATCGACGCCGACGGCGAGGTCGCTCATGACGCCCAGCTCCATCCCCGCCTGTACCGCGGTGGCCTGGGCCGCGGTGAGCTGCTCGTCGAGCAGCCACTGCACCCACCGGTGGAAGTCGACCGCCTGCGGATCGGCCGCCGCGAACGCGGCCACCTCAGGGTTCGCCGGATGCTGCAGCGCGTGGGGCCAGCCGTGCCAGTCGGCGCCGTACTGTTCGGCCAGCGCGCACCAGATCGCGAAATCCTCGAGGCTGCGACCCTGCCGGGCCCGATAGGCGGCGTACGCCACATCCCGGCCCGCCGAGCGTTCAACCCGGTACACCTGTTCCAGCGCGGTGCGTTTGGCCTGCCAGGCCGCGTCGCGGTCGATGGTCGCGTCACGGTCGGCGCGCCTGTTGAGCGCGGTACGCAGCGCCCGGATGCGGCCGCGGTGCCGGACCGTGGCGAACTCCGGGATGGCGTCTACCCGCAGATAGAGCGGATTGCCGAAGCGCCGGGAGGTGGGCAGGTACGGCGAGGGCTCCATCGGTGCGGTGGGGGCAGCCGCGTGCAGCGGGTTGACCAGGATGAACCCGGCGCCGTGCTCGGCCGCCGACCACACCGCGAGATCGGTCAGATCGGTGAGATCGCCTGTGCCCCAGGAGTTTTTCGAGCGAATGCTGTACAGCTGGACAGCCAGGCCCCAGGCTCGCCGCCGGCCCAGCCGGGCGGGCAGTTCCAGCGTGGCGGGGGAGATCACTACGGGGGTTTCGGTATCGAACTCGCCGACCCGCAACCGCAGCCGGTGATAGCCCAGCGGCAGGTCCGCAGGCAGCTCGAACGTGGCCTCACCGACCAACCGGTCCCCGAGGTCGTACGGCGGGCGGTTGTTCTCCAGCTGTCGCAGACCGCTGCGTTCGGTGCCGTCCTCGAGGAACAGCGTCAGGTCGACCGGATCCCCGTGGGTGACGTGCACCCAGAAGCTCGACGCCACTGCCGCCCGGCCCAGCACGATGGGCGGCAGAGCGCGTTGCCAGTACTGGCGGTCGTGGGCGGCCAGGGCGTCGGCTCGCATCTGCTCAGTGCCGGCCGGCACGCCGAGCGCCTCGAGCACGGCCACCAGCGTGGACTCCGGGACGTCGGTGCGCCGGCCGGTCCAGTCGTCGAACTCGGCGGCCACCCCGTAGCGGCGGGCCAACTCCAGCAGGGCCGGTGACGAAGCGGTCATGCTGCCAATCTTGGTGCCAAGAACGCGATCGTGTCAGTCGACATCGCGGGACAGCAGGTCCTCCCAGGTGTCGCGGCGCACCACCGACCGGGCAGTTCCGTTGTGCGCGAACACAACCGGAACCCGGCGGGCGCCGTTGTACTGATTCGACATGGTGTAGCAGTACGCCCCGGTGACCGGCACCGCCAGCAGGTCGCCGACCTTCGGTTCGCGCAGCGCGACGGCGTCGATGAGCTGATCTCCGGACTCGCAGTGCCTGCCGACGACGCTGACCGTCTCGCCGCCGCCGACACGGTCGGCGATGGTGGCCTCGAACCGCTGGCCGGTCAGCGACACCTCCAGGTTGTCGCCCATCCCGCCGTCCACCGCCACATGGGTGATCACCCCGCGTTTGACGGTGGTGACGCGGTACAGCGTGCACGCACTGGTCGCCACCATGCTGCGACCGGGTTCGACGATGATCCGGCTGTCGTGCGGCAACAGCTCACGGGCCTGGGCCACCATCGCCTCGGCGTAGTCGTCCAGGCTCGGCGGGCGCTCGTCGTAGGTGTAGCGCACCCCGAGTCCGCCGCCGAGGTCGTAGACCTCGAATGTGCCCAGCGCGGCGATCGGTTCCACCGCCGCGGCCAGCTGCTCGACATTGAGCAGTTGCGATCCGACGTGGGTGTGCACACCGTCCATGCGTAGCCGCGGGCTGGCCTCGATCCGCGCGATCGCGGCCCGGGCGTCCGCGGGCATCAGTCCGAACTTGGACCCGGCATGGCCGGTGGCCTGCGAGGCGTGCGTGGCGGCCTCGACGCCGGGGATCACCCGGACCAGACACGGTTGCTTGTGGCCGGCGGGCACGATCCGCTCCAGCCGGTCGATGTCGTCGAAGTTGTCGACCACCACCAGGCCCACACCGCGCCCGACGGCCAGCGTGAGCTCCTCGTCGGTCTTGGCGTTGCCGTGCAGCACCAGCCGGGCCGGGTCGGCGCCGGCCTTGATCGCCGACAGGATCTCGCCTCCGCCCGCGACGTCGAGGTGTAGTCCTTCGGACACCATCACCCGCTGGACCGCGGTGCACGGGAAGGACTTCGACGCGAATGCGACATCGCTGCGTGGCCAGCGGCTGCGGAAGGCCGCGAGGTAGTCGGCGGCCCGCTGCCGCAACGCGCCCTCGTCCACCACGATCGCCGGGGTGCCGAACTGATCGGCGACGGTATCCATCCGGCAGCCGCCGACCATCAGCGTGCCGTCGGCGTCCTGCTGCGTTCCCGGTGGAAATAGCCCGATCAGATCGGCGGCGGTGGTCTCGCTGTGGATCGTCACCGGTTCAGCGTGCCACTGGCGAAGTGTCTGCGAGCGCTGTTAGCCTGTCTGTAACGATCCTTACAGAGGTGGGTTCAGATGACAGCTGCCGCCACGAGACGACAACAGCAGGGCGCGGATTCTCGCGAACAGATCCTCGACGCCACCGGGCGACTGATGGCCACGCGCGGTTACGCCGCCACCTCGATCAGCGACATCCGCAAGGCCTGCGGCCTGCCGGCCAGCTCGATCTACTGGCATTTCGGGTCCAAGGACGGAGTCCTCGCGGCCGTGATGGAACGCGGAGCCGACCGGTTCTTCGCGGCCATCCCGAGCGGCGGAAGCATCGACGACCAGCTGGCGGTCCTGGCCGACCAGCAGTCGCAGCGCCCCGAGTTCCTCCGCATCCTCTACCTGCTGTCCCTGGAACGCGGCGACGACCCGACGGTGACAGCGGTGGTGCGCCGCGTGCGGGACACCGCCATCTCGCGCTTCTCGGCCGCCGTGCGCGGCCAGTTGCCCGACGACGTGTCGCCACGCCGTGCGGATCGGGTGGTCGCCGAACTCACGGCATTCGCCGTGGCGCAGTCCGACGGCGTGTTCTTCGCCGGGCACCTCGAGCCCGACACCACCGACGTGGCGCGCATGTACCTTCGGCTGTGGCAGGCCGTCACCGCCCTCATCCCGATACTCCTGGAGGAAAAGTGACCGGCAAGACCGCGATCATCACCGGCGCGAACACGGGGCTCGGATTCGAATGTGCCCGTGCACTACTGGAATCCGATCCGGGGTGGCATGTGGTGCTGGCGGTGCGCGACACCCGACGTGGGGCCGACGCGGCGGCCCGGCTCGACCGTCCCGGACGCAGCACGGTCGTTGAACTCGACCTGGCCTCGCTGCGGTCGGTGCGCGACTTCGCCGGCAGATTGCCGGATCTGGAGGTTCCGCCGTTGACCGCGCTGGTGTGCAACGCCGGGCTGCAGGTGGTCTCGGGTGCGGCGACGACGGCGGACGGCTATGAGATGACGTTCGGTGTCAACCACCTCGGTCATTTCGCCCTGGTACAGCAGGTGCTCGGTGCCCTGACCACCCCGGCCCGAATCGTCGTGGTCAGCAGCGGCACCCACGATCCGGACAAGTTCACGGGTATGCCTGCACCGCAATACAATTCAGCTGACGAACTGCTGCGCCCGCCGGCGGGTGGCCTGACCGGTGAAGAGGGCCGGCGTCGCTACACCACTTCCAAACTCTGCAACATGCTCTTCGCCTACGAACTGGACCGGCGGCTGGGGCACGGGGCCCGCGGAGTCACGGTCAACGCATTCGATCCGGGCCTGATGCCGGGTTCAGGGCTGGCCAGAAACTATGGGAGCGTCCAGCGGCTGGCTTGGCGCCTGGTCATGCCGGTACTGCGGATCTTGCCCAATGTGAACAGCACCAGACGTTCCGGAGCCAATCTCGCCGCGCTGGTCGGCGATCCCGCCCTCGACGGCGTCACGGGGGAGTACTTCGAGGGAACTCGCCGGATCCGCTCCTCGCGCGATTCGTACGATCCGGCCCTGGCCGCCGATCTGTGGCAGGTCAGCGAGCGGTTGGTGTCGGCGGTCGGCTAGCTTTCCCGGCGGCCCAGTAGTGTCGCCTCGGTGGCATCCAGACCGGTCTCAGAACAACGCGGCACCGCCACGCTGCGCCGGGCCCGGATCGCCGTGGGAGCGCTGTTCCTGACCAACGGAGCGATCTTCGCCAATCTGCTGCCTCGCTATCCGGAGATCAAAACCGACCTGGACCTGAGCAACGCGGTGTACGGCGCGGCCGTCGCCTCGTTCTCCGGCGGGGCACTCGTCGCGGGATTGACTGCGGCGACGCTGATTCGACGGTTCTACAGCGCGCGGGTCGCGGTGATCGGCACCGTGGCCCTTTCCGCCTTCGTCGTCGCGGCAGGCGCCGCGGGCACACCGCTCATGCTTGCCGCGGCGCTGTTTCTTGCCGGGGCGAGCGATTCGGTGGTCGACGTCGCGCAGAACGCGCACGGGCTGCGGCTGCAACGCAGACACGGGCGCTCGATCATCAACTCCCTGCACGCGGTCTGGGCGGCCGGGGCGATTCTCGGCGGGCTCATCGGTGCCGGTGCGATTGCGCTCGGAATACCGCGCGGAATCCAGCTTTCGGTGGTCGGAGTGCTGCTGAGCGCGGTGGCCGTGGTCGCCTACCGCTACCTGCTGCCCGGCCCCGACCATGACGACCACCCGGCCGCACACGCTTCGGCGGCGGGGACCAGGGCCGGGCCGCGGGTGTACCTGATCCTGGTGGCCCTGGTGCTGATCGCCATCGCGGGTGCCACCGTCGAGGACGCCGGAAGCTCGTGGGCCACGCTGTACCTGCGCGACTCCCTGCACACGCCGCCGGCGCTGGCGGTCTCCGGTTACATCGCCCTGGTCGGGTTCATGTTCATCGGCCGGCTGCTCGGCGACCGGCTGGTCGACCGGTTCGGCGAGGCCACGGTGGCGCGGGTGGGTGGCTCGATCGCGGCGGCCGGGATGGGGGCCGCACTGGCCTTCCCGAGCATCGCCACCACGATCGCCGGGTTCGCGCTCGCGGGACTGGGGGTGGCCACCCTGGTGCCCGCCGCCATGCACGGCGCCGATCAGCTGCCCGGTCTGCGACCCGGCACCGGTCTGACCGTGGTCACGTGGCTCATGCGGGTCGGCTTCTTCGGGGCGCCGCTGCTGGTCGGGCTCGTCGCCGATGCCGCCGGATTGCGGGCCGGTCTGCTGGCCGTACCGGTGGCCGGGGTGGTGGCCGCGTTGCTGGCCGGGGTGCTCCCGCGGAGACCGGCGTCGGTACCCGATTCAGTGGGTGGGGCCGACGCCCGCGAGCTCGATCGTGAACACACCCGACACGATTAACGCGATGCCCAGCATCATCACCGGGGTCAGCGGCTCCTTGAACAGGAACTTGGCGATGACCGCGACGAGGGCGACCCCGCACGCGGTCCAGATGCCGTAGGCGATCCCCACCGGCACGCCCAAGGACAGGGCCAGCCACAGCAGATAGAACGACATCACGTACCCGGCGACGACCGGCACGACCCAGACCTTGCGGCGGAATCCGTCCGATGCCCGCAGTGCCAGCGTGGCGAACACCTCGACCAGGATCGCCCCGGTCAGCGTCAGCCACATCATGATTCGGCCCGCGGCGGGTGCGATCCGAGTTCGACCAGCAGCACGCCCCCGATGATCAGACCGATGCCGGCCACGATCGGCCAGGTGAACGGGTCCCCGAACAGCACCGCGGCCAGCACGGCCGTCGCCGCGGTACCCAGGGCACCCCAGATGCCGTAGGCGACGCCGACGGGCATGCCGGCTCGCAGAACCAGGGTCAACAACACGAACGCGGCCAGATAGCCGGACACCACCAGTACCAGCCAGCCCGCATGGTCCTGGGACGCGCGCAGCGACAGTGTGGCGCTGACCTCCGTGGCGACGGCCGCGATCAACAACGCCCAGGTCCGCACCCGACAAACCTAGCCGAGCTCTCCTCGGTGCGGCGCCGCGGTTGTCGCGGGCCGGTTCAGAGCACCAGGCCCAGCCGCGGCGGGCGGGTGCCGTGCAGCGTGTGGTTGCCCAGGTGGACGTACTTCCAGCGGGCCGGATCATGCAGCGAATGCGTGCGTACATTGCGCCAGTGCCGGTCGAGATTCGCCGCCGAGTCGGTACCCGAGGTGCCGGTCAATTCGAAGATGGCACTGGCAATTTCGACCGCGTACTCCTGTGCGAGCGCCTTGGCGGCGGCAACTTGCAGCGACGCGCGCGCCGCGGTGTCCCGCGACAGTTCGGTCTCGGCCAGACCCTCGTCGACCACCGCGGTGCCGTGGGCCAGCAGGGCCTCCAGCGCGTATAACCGCGCGGTCAGCTCACCGAACCGGCGCACCACGTGGGGCTCCTCGTCGGCGCGGGTCACCCCGGCCAGTACCGCCTCCTTCCACGGCCGTGACCGGGTGCCCACGAACTCGGCGCCGTCCTCGAGCGCGGCGCGGGCGATGCCGATGTCGACCGCGGCGTGCAGGGCTTGGTCGTAGGCGCCGAGCACACTGGGCGGCCCGTCGACCGGATCCGGTGCGGCGCCCTCCTCGATGACCAGGTCCCCGTCGACCACGACGTCGGCCAGTCGCACCTCGCCGCTGACGGTGCCGCGCTGTCCGAACGCCGACCATTGGTCCAGATCGAGTGTCACACCGTCCTGATCCGGCCGGATGAACACCGTGGCGGTCTCGCCGTCCCTGCCGGCGATGACGGCGGCCACCGCGATCCACTTCGCGCCGAGTGCACCCGTCGCGTAGTACTTGGTGCCGTTGAGCACCCACGTCCCGTCGGCTTGCGGGGTCACGGTCGTCCGCCGGTCCAGGGCGGTCGCGGTGCCGCGTTCGGCGGTGGCATTGCCCAACTGCGCACCGGCCAGGATGTCTGCGTAGATGCGCGGCGCCGGCTGCTGTTGCCCGAGGCCTGAAATCGCTTGTCCGATGACGAAATGCGACAGCAGCAGCTGGCCGATCGCGCTGTCGCCGCGGGACAGCAGGCGCAGCACCTCGACCTTGACGGCCGCCGACAGCCCCGGCCCGCCGTGCTCGGCCGGAACCACGACGCTCAACAGGCCCGACTCGGCAACCTGTCGCAGTTGAGGCAACAGGGAGGCTCCGGAACGCTCGCGCTCGGCGCTGCCCGCGGCAAGCTCGCCGGCCAGCGCCTCGGCGGCGGCCAGGGCCTGCTCCGCCGTGCCCAGCAGAGCGGGAGTGGTGGCTGGATCGATGTCGGTGACGGTCATGGCGGCAGACGCTACGACGGCCGTAACGCCAGGCCGAGGTTTGCAACCAGCACGAATGTTTTCCGGCCCCGCACAGCCGGTGAGTACCGTGGGGGAGTTCGCCCAGATTCACCGAGGAGCCCGCATGACCGATCCGACACGCGCTTGCACCAGGGGTTTCCCGGGTGCCGACGAGCGGGCCGAATCGTGACGGCCCCCGGTAGCCCGGTCGTCGACACCGGGTACGGCCCGGTTCGCGGGAGCGACGACGGAACTGTCAAGCAGTGGCTGGGTATTCGCTACGCCGCGGCGCCGGTCGGTGAGTTGCGCTGGCGGTCACCGCAACCGCCCGCGCGCAGGCAGGAGATCGCCGACGCGACCGTATCGGGGCCGGTGTGCCCGCAGATCACCGATCCGAGGCTCCCGCTCGACCTCGGCGGGCGTCAGGGCGAAGACAGCCTGGTGCTCAACGTCTGGGCGCCGAGCGGAACCGAGGCCGGCGACGGCAAACCGGTCATGGTGTGGGTTCACGGCGGTGCCTATGTCATGGGGTCGGGAAGTCAGCCGCTCTACAACGGGGCTGTCCTGGCCGCCGAGGGTGATGCCGTGGTGGTCACGGTCAACTACCGGCTCGGCCCGTTCGGATTCCTCGACCTGTCCCAGTTCAACGGGCGTCCCGGTGCGAAGGGACTGCGTTTCGACACCAACCTCGGCCTGCGTGATGTGCTGTCCGCATTGCGTTGGGTACGCGACAACATCGCCGCATTCGGTGGCGACCCGCAACGGGTGACCCTGTTCGGTGAGTCGGCCGGCGGCGGGATCGTCACCACCCTGCTGGCCAGCCCGGCCGCCGAAGGGCTGTTCAGCGCTGCGATCGCGCAGAGTTCCCCTGCGACATCGGTCTACGACGTCGAGCGATCCCGGGTCGTGGCCGCCCAGTTCCTCGAGCGCCTCGGCATCGAAGGTGACGAGGTCGGGCAATTGTCCGGCGCACCGGTGCCCGGCATCCTGGCCGCGGCCAAGGAGGTGTTCGACGCGGTTCCGACCGAGACGCCCGGCCTGCTGGCGTTCGCCCCCGTCGTCGACGGCGACGTGGTCCCGGACTATCCGGTGACGGCGGCAAGGGAGGGGCGCACCCACCCGGTGCCGCTGATCATCGGAACCAACGAGCACGAGGCCACGGTGTTCCGCTGGATGAAGTCGCCGCTGATGCCGATCACCCCCGGCGCGTTGCGGTCCATGTTCGCCGCGATCGCGGCCGAACAACCGGGGCTGCAACTGCCGACCGAAGCCCAGATCACCTCCGCCTACGCGGGTCTTCGCCCCAAGGCGATCGGGTTGGGCATGGCGCGTGACATCGGATTCCGCATGCCGACACTGTGGTTCGCCGAGGGGCACAGCGCTGTCGCTCCGGTGCATCTGTACCGCTTCGACTTCACCACCCCGATGCTGCGCCTGCTGCGGCTCGGCGCCGCCCACGCCACCGAGCTGCCTTACGTGTGGGGCAATCTCGTTGCCGGATCGAAGGATCCGACGTTCAAGCTGGGTGGGCTCAAGCCCGGACGTGCGGTGTCGCAGCGGGTGCGTCGTCGGTGGGTCAACTTCGCCGCCACCGGGCAACCCTCGGGTGCCGTCGGGGAACCGGTGTGGCGGCCATACCGCCGCGAGGACCGGGCCACCCTGGTGATCGACAAGCACGACAAGACCGTCGCCGACCTGGACCGCGATCTGCACGCGGCGTGGGGAAGCCAGATACTCAATTTCCGGTGAGACGAATCCGCTGAGACAGAGACAATTACATGGACATGATCAGGTCCGTTCTGGACTTCCTGCCTCCGCCGATGCGGGACCCGGTGTTCTTCGCGATCCCGTTCTTCCTGGTCTTGCTGACCGTGGAATGGGTTGCGGCCCGGCGCCTGGAGCACATCGAATCCCAACGGGCGCCCGCCGGTGCGTTCAACTCCCGCGACGCGTGGGCGAGCATCTCGATGGGGTTGGTGTCGATCCTCACCACCGCCGGATGGAAACTGCTCGCGCTGTTGGGTTATGCCGCCATCTACGCCTACCTGGCGCCGTGGCACCTGCCCGGAAACCGGTGGTACACCTGGGTGATCGCGATAGTCGGGGTGGATCTGCTGTTCTATGCCTACCACCGGATCGCCCACCGGGTGCGGTTGATCTGGGCGACGCATCAGGCCCACCACTCCAGCGAGTACTACAACTTCGCCACCGCGCTGCGGCAGAAGTGGAACAACAGTGGTGAGATTCTGGCGTGGATCCCGTTGCCGCTGCTCGGCGTCCCGCCGTGGCTGGTGTTCGCCAGCTTCTCGGTGAACCTCGTCTATCAATTCTGGGTGCATACCGAGCGCGTCGGAAAACTGTGGCGGCCAATCGAATTCATCTTCAACACACCGTCGCATCATCGCGTGCACCACGGACGCGACCAGCTGTACCTGGACCGCAACTACGGGGGCATCCTCATCATCTGGGACCGGATGTTCGGCACTTTCCAGCCGGAGGTGTTCCGGCCGCACTATGGGCTGACCAAGCCGGTGAACACGTTCAACATCTGGAAGCTGCAGACCCACGAATACGTGGCGATCGCCCGCGACGTGCGACGGGCCGGCGGGCTGCGTGACAGGTTGGGCTACGTCTTCGGCCCTCCGGGCTGGCAGCCCGCCGAGGTGTCCGAATCCCAGCCGGTCGGGTAGCGCGGTCTCCCGGGCCGGCCCACCCCGTCCGCGTCGGCCGGGGGTCAGCGTCCGGCCCTCGCCAGAATCATTGGCCGGCACAGGAATTGACGCGACTTACGATTCGCGCTGACCCGGTCCGGTCGCACCGGAGGGATGTCCTCCGAGCCTGAACCGCGACACGCCGGGAGTGTGCGATCCGGGCCTTCCGGCGGCGAAGTTCCCAGTGTTCCCCAGTGTTTGTTTGACGTTTGAATTCGGGCCGAGCCGAATGGCACCAAAGCAAACTTCGAGTCAGTAAGGTCGACAGAGCCGGGTGCACAATCCGGATCACGGTTCAGAAAGGGGCAATGCGTGGGAGACACACTGACCGAAGGACAGAAGCTGGAGAAGGGGGGGTCGCTCACCTCCAACAACGGCGCGTACACGCTGACGTTGCAGGATGATGGCAACCTCGTGTTGGAAGCACGTGGCCAAGCGGTCTGGTCGACTTCCACCAACGGCCAGGACGTGCAGCGGGCGGAGGTGCAGACCGACGGCAACTTCGTTCTGTACACGTCCGAGAAGCCGGTGTGGCACACCGACACCAAGGGCAAGAAGGACGTCAAGCTCGTTCTCCAGGATGACCGCAACCTGGTGCTGTACGCCGCGGACGGGCCCGCGTGGTCGTCCAAGACCGAGACCTCCGAGCCGCCGCCACCGGCGCCCGAGGCCGCCGCTCCCGAGGTCGAGGTTGCCCCGGCCGCTGTCGAGGAGCCGGTTGCCGCGCCCGAGCCGGCCGCGCCGCCGCCACCCCCGCCGGCACCCGAGCCGCGGACCTACACCGTGGTCTCCGGTGACACCCTCTGGGCGATCGCCGAGCGGTTCTACGGGGACGGCAACAAGTACCAGCAGATCGCCGATGCCAGCGGCGTCGCCAACCCTGACCTGATTCACCCGGGCCAGGTTCTGACGATTCCCTGACCTAGAACAGATGCACGGCCCGGACCTTCGCGGTCCGGGCCGTCGTCGTTTTCGGGCCGTGGATACGGGCACCCCCGGTAACGAAGTTGCCACCTGGCCGATATTGAAGTCGGTAGGGTGACTTTCACCACGTCCGAAAACGAGGGAGGCCGGCCGTGAACAGTTGGCTTGGTGGGGCGATGCGGGCGATGGCGGGGGTGCCGGTGGCAGGGCTGCTGGTATGTCCGGTTCCGACGGCCGCGGCGGCAGGTTCGCTGGTGTATCCCGGGATGGAGATCCGGCAGGGCACCAATTTGTGCACTCTGGGCTTCGTCGACCCGGCCAGCCGGGTCGGGTTCACCGCCGGGCATTGCCGCGCCGGCGGACCGGTGAACGACCGGGACGGCAATTTCATCGGGCACATGGGTTCGTTCCGGGACAACACGCCCGACGGGGCCACTGTCGATACCAATCACATGATCTCCGACTGGGAGACCATCCAACTGGCCGGCGACGTCGTGGTGAACAACATCCTGCCGGGTGGACGGATGCTCGTGGAGGATCCGGCGGTGGTGCCGACACCGGGGGCCCCGGTCTGCCACTTCGGGGTGGTGACCGGGGAGACCTGCGGCACCGTCGAGGCCGTCAACAACGGCTGGTTCACCATGGCCAACGGCGTGGTCAGCCAGAAGGGTGATTCCGGGGGTCCGGTGTACATCGTCACGCCGGACGGCCGCGCGGCCATCGTGGGGATGTTCAACAGCACATGGGGCAACTACCCGGCCGCCGTATCGTGGCAGAACGCCAGCGGCCAGGCCCGCAGCGACGGCGCGCCACTCGGCGAGGTGTCGAATCTGGTCGGGCAACCCTGACCGCGGTGTGAACCGGACGCTCTGCGGCGCCCGCTTCAGGCCCGGCGAATCCCAGAACTAGAACACGTTCTAGCTTTCGCGCCGGGCGGGCGATATTCTCATGGCGATGCTTAGTCAGACACCTGTCCAGATCGCCTGGGTAACCGCCGATCTGGACGCCACCGAACAAGCGCTGACCACCCTGCTGGGGGCGCGCCGGTGGGTGCGTATGCCCGCGGTGCACTTCAGCCCCGAGGCCTGCAGCTACCGGGGAAGGCCCGCCGACTTCGTGGCCGACATCTCGCTGAGCTACGCCGGTGACACCCAGCTGGAGCTCATCGCACCGGTGCGCGGCGAGAGTGTCTACACCGAGTTCCTCGACCGCCACGGCGCGGGACTGCACCACATCTGCATCGAGGCGGCCGACGCACAAGCGTTCGAGGCAAAACTGCGCGAAGCCGAGGCAGGCGGGACACCGGCCGTCTGCCAGGGCGAGATGCCCGGAGGAATGAGATTCGCCTACCTGTCGGCCGCTGGGGCCGGGGTGCCGTATCTGGAGATCGCTTACATACCGCCCGAGATCCGGGCGTTCTTCGAGTATGTGAAACAGGAGCAGCAGTGAAGGAAATCCCCGAGGTCGTCGAGGCTGCGGACGTCGAATCCTGGTCCGACGAGTTCGACGTCGTGGTGATCGGGTTCGGCATCGCCGGAGGTTGCGCAGCGGTCAGTGCCGCAGCGCAGGGGGCCCGCGTCCTGGTGCTGGAGAAGGCCGCGGCGGCCGGCGGGACCACCGCGATGGCCGGTGGGCACTTCTATCTCGGCGGCGGCACCGCGGTGCAGGAAGCGACCGGGCATCCGGACACCGCCGACGAGATGTACAAGTACCTGGTCGCCGTCTCGCGCGAACCGGATCTGGACAAGATCCGCGCCTACTGCGACGGCAGCGTCGAACATTTCAATTGGCTTGAGGCGCTGGGCTTCCAGTTCGAGCGCAGCTTCTACCCGGGCAAGGTGGTGGTGCCCCCGGGTACCGAGGGGCTGTCCTACACCGGCAACGAGAAGGTGTGGCCGTTCACGGAGCAGGCCAAGCCGGCTCCGCGCGGGCACTCGGTGCCCGTCCCGGGGGAGTTGGGCGGCGCCGCGATGGTGATCGACCTCCTGCTGAAACGCGCCGAGACGCTGGGCGTCACCATCCGCTACGAGGTCGGGGCCACCAATCTGGTCGTTCAGGGCAGTGCCGAGGACCGCACCGTGGTCGGCGTGAAGTGGAAGCACTTCGGCGAAACCGGTTGTGTCAAGGCGAAATCGGTCATCATCACCGCCGGTGGCTTCGCGATGAACCCAGAGATGGTCGCCGAATACACCCCGGCGCTCGGCAAGAAACGTCGCACCAAGCACCACGGTGAGGTCGAGCCCTACATCCTGGGCAACCCGAACGACGACGGCCTGGGCATCCGGATGGGCGTCGCCGCGGGCGGCGTGGCCAACGGCATGGACCAGCTGTTCATCACCGCCGCGGCCTACCCTCCGGAGATCCTGTTGACCGGCGTCATCGTCAACAACCAGGGCCAACGGTTCGTCGCCGAGGACTCCTACCACTCGCGCACCTCGGCTTTCGTGCTGGAACAGCCCGATCAGCAGGCGTACCTGATCGTGGACGAGGCGCACATGGAGATGCCCGCCATGCCGCTGATCCAGTTCATCGACGGCTACGAGACGATCGCCGAAGCCGAAGAGGCACTGGGCATTCCGGCCGGGAACCTGGCCGCGACCCTGGAGCGCTACAACAAGGACGCGGCCAACGGCGAGGATCCCGACTTCCACAAGCAGCCCGACTACATCGCGGCGCAGGACAAGGGCCCGTATGCGGCGTTCAACCTGTCCCTCGGTATCGCCATGTACTCCGGATTCACCATGGGCGGGCTGACCGTGTCGATCGACGGCGAGGTACTGCGGGAGGACGGCAGCGTCATCGCGGGCCTGTACGCGGCGGGCGCCTGTGCGTCCAACATCGCCCAGGACGGCAAGGGGTACGCCAGCGGTGTGCAGCTCGGCGAAGGGTCGTTCTTCGGACGCCGCGCCGGTACTCACGCGGCGGCCCGCTAGCCGACGCGACGCCTCAGGCCGGCGAGCCGACGGGCGCGAGGTTCCACCGACCGTCGCCGAGCAGTTCCAGGCGACGGTCGTGGAGCCGGTTGACGCTGTCTCGATGGCTGATGCTGACCACGATGCAATCGGGTAACTCGGTGCGCAGTGTCGTGTACAAGGCGTGCTGCTGACCGGCGTCGAGTGCCGAGGTGGCCTCGTCGAGGAACACCGCCGACGGTTTGGCCAGCAGAACCCGGGCGAAGGCGATCCGCTGCTGTTCCCCCGGGGACAGCACCTTTCCCCAATCGGCATCCTCGTCCAGGCGGGACGTCAGGTTTCCCAGCGCGACTGCGTCGAGCGCTGCCCGGATCTCGTCGTCGCTGTAGGTGCCGGGCGGTGAGGGATAGCAGGCCACCGTCCGCAGATCGCCGAGCGGGGCATAGGGGAGTTGGGACAGGAACATGACCCCGCCCTCCTCGGGATACCGCACCGTGCCGGATCCGTACGGCCACAGCTGTGCCAGGCTGCGCAGCAGCGTCGTCTTCCCGGTACCCGACGGCCCGGTGATGACCAACGAATCACCGGGGGCGAGCTGCATGTCCAGGTCGTGCAGCAGCAGATCGCCATCGGGGGAGCGCACTTCGACGTCCTCGAGCTCGACCCCGCCGTTGGCGCTCACCCCGGTATCCAATCGTGGTAGCGCCCTTGCCTGTTCGTTCGCGGCGACCAGGCCGTCGAGGCGGATGATGGCGGCGCGGTAGCCGGCGAATGCGTCGTACACCGAGCGGAAGAAGCTCAGGGAGCTCTGCACCCGGTTGAAGGCGCTCGACGACTGCAGGACGTCTCCGTAGGTCAGTTGACCCGCGAACAACCGCGGCGCCTGGATGATCAGCGGGAGAGGGTCGATGATCTGGTTGATGGACCGATTCCAGCCGAGGAACGCGACCCCCCGGAGCACGAGCCTGCGATAGTTGGCGATGACCCTGGCGAACCGATCCGCCAGCGTGGCGCGTTCGGTGCGTTCGCCGTGATAGAAGCCGACCGCTTCGGCGCCGTCCCGAACCCGCACGAGGGCGTACCGGAACGCGGCGTTGGTGAGCGAGTTGCGGAAGGTCAGGCGGATCATCGGCCTACCGATCCAGATCGCCACGACCGTCGTGACCGCCACCCACAGCAGCGCGATCCAGAACAATGCCTTGGGCACCGTGATGCCCAGAATCGTCAACGGGCCCGCGAGATTCCACAGGATCGGCGTGAACGCGACGACCGAGACGATCGAGTACACCGATCCGAACAGCAGCGTCTGCGCGGTGGCGACCGTCGGTGTGTTGGTCTCGGGCCCGGTACCGGTGGTGAAGACATCGA
This sequence comes from Mycolicibacterium nivoides, assembly GCF_003855255.1. Lineage (NCBI taxonomy): Bacteria > Bacillati > Actinomycetota > Actinomycetes > Mycobacteriales > Mycobacteriaceae > Mycobacterium > Mycolicibacterium nivoides. The sequence goes on from NZ_CP034072.1 coordinate 1,645,389, forward strand.
TGTCCTGCTGGATGCGCTGATCCGGGTTGTCGATCGGGGTACCGCCGAAACCGCCGACGAATCGGCCGCGATAGTAGGCGCGTTGATCCAGCCAGTCGCCGGTGAGCCGGTTGGTGAGCCACACCCGCCACCGAACGATGAAGTACTGCATCAGATACAGGTCGAGCAGGGTGCGGGTGATGTCGGCCGTGACCAGCATCGCGAAGATCAGGATCGACTGCCAGAACCCGTCGATTCCCGAACGGCGCACCGCTTCATCGCCAGAACCGGCTCCGGAGAACGCCACCTGCAACGCGGTTGTCTGGTCGTTGAGGTAGTAGCTGAACAACACGTCCATGCGCACCGAGAGCATCACCGACAGGAGCAGCACCCCGAGCAGCGCCCACACCGGAATGCTCTGGCGCCCAATGAAATAACCACCCGTGACCCGCCAGAACTGGCGGCCCCATGTGGTGATTCGGGCCAGCACGGCAAGGACGGCCACGAGTGCCACCGCGCCGATCGCCCACGCCTTGAGGACCCAGAACAGCGACGCAAGGATTTCGTTGCCCCAGTCCAGCGACTGGGTGAACATCTCCATACCCCCGGAAGTTACCGGGAACTACCGCCCGATCAGGGTTGCTTGACCAGGTCGGCTGTGTCGTCCTCGACCCGGCCGAGTCGCCATTCGCCGTCACCCAGCAGTTCGAGCTCGTGGGTGTGGTGCTGCTCGACGGTCGTGCGGTGGCTGACACTGACCAAGATCGTGTTGGGCAGGTCGGTGCGCACACGCTGATAGAGCATGTACTCGAGACCTTCGTCGAGTGCGGAGGTCGACTCGTCGAGGAACACGACCTTGGGCTTGACGAGCAGGATGCGGGCGAACGCGATCCGTTGCTGCTCACCGGGAGACAGCACCTTGGCCCAGTCCTGGACCTCGTCGAGTCGGTCGACCAGATGCGCCAGCGCCACCTCTTCCAGCGTCCGCTTGAGTGTCTCGTCGTCGATGGTGCACTCCTCACCGGGATAGGTGACCACGGCGCGCAGATCTCCGAGCGGCACGTAGGGGAGCTGGGACAGGAACATCGTCTCGTTCGGGCCGCACGGACGGGTCAGAGTGCCCGAGGTGAACGGCCACAGCTCGGCAAGGCTTCGCAGCAGGGTGGTCTTGCCGCTGCCGGACTGGCCGGTGATCACCAGTGTGTCGCCAACCTGCAGGTGCAGGTCGAGCGGCTTGATGAGCTGTTTCCCGTCCGGCGTGCGGACCTCGACATCGGTGAGCTTCACCGTGCCGTCGACGCATGGCAGGGTGGTCACCTCCGGCAATGCCCTGCCCGCGTCGTTGGCAACGACGAGCCCGTGCAGACGCATGATCGCGGCCCGGTAGCCGGCGAATTGGTCGTAGGCATTGCGGAAGAAGGACAGCCCGTCGAGCAGGCTTCGAAAGGCGCTGGCAGTCTGGTTCAGCGCGCCGAGGGTGATCTCGCCGCTGTAGAACCGCGGGAATTGCACGATGTAGGGGATGAGCTCCTGGGCTTGGTCGATGGAGTTGTTCCAGCCCTGGAACTTGATCATCCGGTTGATGTAATTCCGGTAGTTCGACACGACCGGTGCGAACAGCTTCCGTAGGCCGGTTCGCTCGGCGATCTCTCCACGGTAGAAGGCCACTGCCTCGGAAGCATCGCGCAGCCGCACCAGCGCATAGCGGAAGGCCGCGTTGTACTTCTCGTTGTTGAAGGCCAGCCGGATGATCGGCCGGCCGAGCCAGAATGCCACCACTGTGGCGAACAGGACATAGACGATGCCGATCCAGAAGATCGCCCGTGGCAGTTCGATCCCGACGAGGGGCAAGGTGACTCCACCGGACAGGTTCCACAGAATCGCTGTGAACGAAATCATCGAGGCCACCGAATAGATGGAGCCGAACAGCAGGGTGTTCGTGGAGCCGGCGCTGGGACGGTTCGGCAGCGAGTCGATGCCCGCGGTGAAAGTGTCGATGTCGGCCTGGATGCGCTGGTCCGGATTGTCGATGGTGTCGTCGATGAAGCGCGTCCGGTAGTAGGCCTTGCCGTCCAGCCAGTCACCGGTGAGCCGGCTGGTCAGCCAGGCCCGCCAGCGCAGCATGAATCGTTGGGCCATATAGATGTCGAGCATGATCCGGGCGATGTGGATCGCGGCCAGGAACGCGAAGACGCCCAGCGACAGCCAGAAACCGTCTTTACCGGACACCTTCACGGCCTCGTTGCCGCTGGATATGCCGCCGGCGATGACCTGGAAGCTGGTCATCATGTCGTTGCCCTGGTAGCTGAAGAGCACCGCCAGTCGCACCCCGGTGATCACCGACAGCAGCATCGCCCCCAGCCACGCCCACACGATCACACTGTCGCGCCCGGTGAAATACTCGCGGGTGATCCGCCAGAACTGCCTGCCCCAGGTGGTGAACCGGGCGATCAGGACCAGGATCACCAAAGTGCAGGCCGCGGTGATCAGCCAGCCTTTGGCGATCCACACCAGCGACGTCACGAGCTCGACGCTCCAATCGAGCGTGGGACTGAACATCTCCATGCGGGCAAGGTACCCCGCAATGCTGCGACGGGCGGCGCGGAGCGCTCAGCGGGACCGGTCGCGTTCGCGGCCCACTGACCTCCGCGTACCGTGAACATGTGCCGAAGACGTCCAACGCCAAACCGGGCCGCGTGAGCAGCAAGTTCTGGAAGCTACTGGGGGCCAGCACCGAGCGGAATCAGGCCCGGTCGCTCTCAGAGGTGAAGGGTGCAGCCGAATTCGAGGACAAGGCTGCCGGACTCGACGACGAGCAGCTCACCAAGGCCGCCAAGCTGCTTGAGCTGCAGGACCTGGCCGCGTCCGCGGACATGCCGCAGTTCCTGGCGCTGGCGCGCGAAGCCGCCGAACGGACCACCGGTCTGCGTCCTTTTGACGTGCAGCTGCTCGCGGCGCTGCGCATGCTCGCCGGCGACGTCGTCGAGATGGCCACCGGTGAGGGCAAGACCCTGGCCGGGGCGATCGCGGCGGCCGGTTACGCGATCGGCGGGCGCCACGTCCACGTCATCACCATCAACGACTACCTGGCGCGACGCGATGCCGAGTGGATGACCCCGCTGCTGGAGGCGCTGGGGCTCACGGTCGGCTGGATCACCGCGGATTCCACGGCCGAGCAGCGCCGGGAGGCTTATGAGTGCAACGTCACCTACGCCTCGGTCAACGAGATCGGTTTCGACGTGCTGCGCGATCAGCTGGTCACCGACGTCGCCGACCTGGTCTCCCCGAATCCCGACGTGGCCCTTATCGACGAGGCCGACTCGGTGCTGGTCGACGAGGCGCTGGTGCCGCTGGTGCTGGCCGGCACCAGCCACCGGGAGCAGCCGCGCGTCGAGGTCATCCGCATGGTCGGCGACCTCACCGCCGGAACGGATTTCGACACCGACGACGACAACCGCAACGTGCACCTCACCGAGGCCGGCGCCCGCAAGCTGGAGGCCCGGCTGGGCAACATCGACCTGTACTCCGAGGAGCACGTCGCCACCACACTGACCGAGATCAACGTCGCGCTGCACGCGCATGTGCTGCTGCAGCGCGATGTGCACTACATCGTCCGCGACGGTGCGGTCCACCTGATCAACGCGTCCCGCGGGCGCATCGCCTCGCTGCAGCGCTGGCCGGACGGCCTGCAGGCCGCTGTCGAGGCAAAGGAAGGCATCGAGACCACGGAGACCGGTGAGGTGCTCGACACCATCACCGTCCAGGCACTCGTCAACCGCTACCCGACGGTGTGCGGCATGACCGGTACCGCGCTGGCCGCCGGCGAGCAGCTGCGCCAGTTCTACAAGCTCGGCGTGTCGCCGATCCCGCCGAACAAGCCCAACATCCGCGAGGACGAGACCGACCGGGTGTACCTCACCGAGGCGGCCAAGAACCACGCCATCGTCGAGCACATCGCCGAGGTGCACGAGACCGGTCAGCCGGTGCTGGTCGGCACCCACGACGTCGCCGAGTCCGAGGACCTGCACCGCAGGCTGGTCAAGGCGGGCGTGCCCGCCGTCGTGCTCAACGCCAAGAACGACGCCGAAGAGGCCGCTGTGATTGCCGAGGCGGGCAAGTTGGGCTCGGTGACGGTGTCCACCCAGATGGCCGGCCGCGGCACCGACATCCGGCTGGGCGGATCCGACGCGGCCGACGATTCGGCCGAGAAGGAGAAGGTGGCCGACCTCGGCGGACTGCACGTCGTCGGCACCGGCCGCCACCACACCGAGCGGCTCGACAATCAGCTGCGCGGGCGCGCCGGGCGCCAGGGCGACCCCGGCTCGACGGTGTTCTTCTCCAGCTGGGAGGACGAGGTGGTGGCCTCTCACCTGGACGACACCAAGCTGCCCACCGAGACCGACGAGGACGGCCGGATCACCGCGCCCAAGGCGGCGGGTCTGCTCGACCACGCGCAGCGCGTCGCCGAGGGCAGGCTGCTCGACGTGCACGCCAACACCTGGCGCTACAACCAGTTGATCGCGCAGCAGCGCGCCATCATCGTGGACCGTCGCGAAACCCTGCTGCGTACCGACACCGCACGTCAGGAGCTGAAAGACCGCTCACCGGAGCGCTACGCCAAGCTGGCCGAGGACCTCGGCGAGGACAGTGAGGAGAAGCTGGAGAGGATCTGCCGGCTGATCATGCTGTATCACCTGGACCGGGGCTGGTGTGACCACCTGGCGTTCCTCGCCGACATCCGGGAGAGCATCCACCTGCGGGCGCTGGGCCGCCAGAACCCGCTCGACGAGTTCCACCGGATGGCCGTCGACGCGTTCGCGTCGCTGGCCGCCGATGCCATCGAGGCTGCGCAGCAGACCTTCGACACGGCGGACTCGATCGAGGACGAGCCGGGCATCGATCTGTCCAAGCTCGCGCGGCCGACGTCGACGTGGACCTACATGGTCCACGACAATCCGCTCAACGACGACACGATGTCGGCGCTGAGTCTGCCGGGCGTATTCCGCTAGGTTTTAGGCATGGAACACGCGCCTGCTCCTGAGGGCAGGAGCGCGACGAGTCGGGCCGCTTCACCGGGGCCGGACCGGGTGCTGACCGTGCCCAATGCGCTCAGTGTGCTGCGGCTGGTGCTGGTGCCGGTGTTCCTGTGGCTGCTGTTCGGTGCGCATGCCAACGGGTGGGCCGTCGCGGTCCTCATGTTCAGCGGCTTCTCCGACTGGGCCGACGGCAAGATCGCGCGCCTGGTCGCCAACCAGTCCTCGCGGCTCGGCGAACTGCTCGACCCCCTCGTCGACCGCATCTACATGGTCACCGTCCCGGTCGCGCTGGCGTTGTACGGCGTGGTGCCGTGGTGGCTGGTGTTGACCCTGCTGGGGCGTGATGTGCTGCTGGCGGCGACGCTGCCGCTGTTGCGCAGCCGGGGACTGACCGCTCTGCCGGTGACGTATCTGGGCAAGGCCGCCACTTTCGCGCTGATGTCGGGATTCCCGTGGGTGCTGCTCGGCCAGTGGGACGCGACGTGGAGCCGGGTGGCACTGGCCTGCGGCTGGGCCTTCCTGCTGTGGGGCGTGGCGCTGTATCTGTGGTCGGCGGTGCTGTATCTGATACAGGTGACGATGGTGGTGCGACAACTCCCCGCCCGGTCATGAGCACCCTGGGCGGCTACGAGTCAGGGGCCGGGCTCAACGACCATGAGGCCCACGCCCCCAAGCGCATTCCGCTGCCCTCGCTCCTGCGGTCGTTGCTGACGGACCATCTCGATCCCGGTTATGCCGCGGCAGCCGCAGCTCGTGAAGCCGGTGACCGCCCGCGCCGGCGGTTCGGCGATTTCGCGTGGATGCTGGTGGGCGCGGGCGCGATCGCCACGGTGTTCGCCGTGGCTGCCGGTCAGGCCCAGACCGCTGCCCCGGCCGCCCGGGAAGCCCAGCACACGCTGGCAGGCCGGGTGCGGGCGGCTCAGATCGGTGCTGACAAGGCCAGTTCCGAGCGCGACGCACTCGTGGATCAGGTGGACGCCGAGCGCCGCAGCAGACTCGGCATGGACGAGAACGGCCAGCGTCTGCTCGGCAGCCTGGACACGGCCAACATCGAAGCCGCGGCCATTCCGATGATCGGTCCCGGGCTGACCGTCACGGTCACCGACCCCGGTCTGTCCAAAGATCTGAGCGACGTGTCCAAACAACGCGTTGCCGGTGGTCAGCAGATCATCCTCGACCGGGATCTGCAGCTGGTGGTGAACTCGCTGTGGGCCAGTGGGGCAGAGGCGGTTTCGGTGGGCGGCGTGCGGGTCGGTGCCGGTGTCACGATCCGCCAGGCGGGCGGAGGGATTCTGGTCGACAACCAGCCGATCACGAGTCCGTATGTCATTGTGGCCATCGGACCGCCGAAGGGGATGGCCGATACTTTCGATCGCACTCCGGGTCTGCAGCGGCTGCGGCTGCTGGAGACCTCCTACGGGGTCGGAGTGAACGTGAGTGCGGGCGACGGGCTGACCGTGCCCGCGGTATCGGTACGAGATGTCAACTTCGCCAAACAGATTGGATAGGCCTGACGTGCACAGGATTGACCGTTAGATGATCGGGATCGTCGCACTGGTCGTCGGGATCGTGCTCGGGTTGGTATTCCACCCGAGCGTTCCCGAGTTCGTCGAGCCGTATCTTCCGATCGCCGTGGTGGCCGCACTCGATGCGGTCTTCGGCGGGTTGAGGGCCTATCTGGAGCGGATATTCGACGCCAAGGTGTTCGTGGTGTCGTTCGTGTTCAACGTGCTGGTCGCCGCGTTGATCGTCTACGTCGGCGATCAATTGGGCGTCGGTACCCAATTGTCGACGGCGATCATCGTGGTCCTCGGCATCCGGATCTTCGGCAACGCCGCAGCGCTGCGGCGCAGGTTGTTCGGCGCCTGACATGAGCGAACCCGAATCTCCGCCCCCGCCCGAACCGGACAAGCCGGTCGGCACCCCCGAGCCGGACCAGCCCGAAGCGCAGCCTGATGCCCAGCCCGCGGCGCAGGCCGAACAAGCGCCGCCGGAAGCGCAGCCGGAACATCACGCCGAGCACCATGCCGAGCACCACGGCCGCCATGAGATGCCCGCGGATGTCTCGCCACGCCGGTTCCGGAATCTTCGCATCGCGCGCCGCAGCCGTTCGCAGCTGATGTTCGGCGCCCTCGGGGTGTTGCTGTGCATTCTGCTGGGCATGGCGATCGTCACACAGGTTCGCCAGAACGAGTCCGGAGATTCGCTGGAGACTGCCCGGCCGGCGGATCTGCTGGTGCTGCTGGATTCTCTGCAGCAACGTGAGGGCTCGCTCAACACCGAGGTGGCCGATCTGCAGCGGACCCTGCAGCAGTTACAGGCCTCCGGCAGCAGCGATCAGGCCGCGATCGAGAACGCGCAGTCCCGGCTGGAGGCGCTGTCGATCCAGATCGGCACCGTGGCTGCGACGGGTCCCGGAGTGACGCTCACCATAGAAGACAACGCGCCCGGGGTGCCTGCCGAGACGATGCTCGATGTGATCAACGAGCTGCGTGCCGCCGGGGCCGAGGCCATCGAGATCCGCGGTGGCGATCAGCAATCCGCGGTGCGGGTGGGCCTGGACACCTGGATCATCGGTGCGCCCGGGGCGCTCACCGCCGACGACGTGACCCTGCGGCCGCCGTATTCTGTTCTGGCGATAGGGGATCCGCCGACGCTGGCGGCCGCGATGAACATTCCCGGCGGGGCAATGGACAGCGTCAAGCGCGTAGGCGGCACGATGGTGGTACAACAAGCCGAGCGTGTCGACGTCACCGCCTTGCGGCAACCGAAACCGCGCCAATACGCTCAGCCCGTCAAGTGAGTCCAGCAACCCATCGCCCGACAACCAAAGGAGCGCCGTGAGCGAGATCCCAGCCGACCTGTACTACACCTCGGAGCACGAGTGGGTACTGCGTACCGGTGACGACACGGTGCGCGTCGGCATCACCGATTACGCGCAGTCCGCCCTGGGCGATGTGGTGTTCGTGCAGCTGCCCGACGTCGGTGCCCAGCTGGCCGCGGGCGATGCGTTCGGCGAGGTCGAGTCGACCAAGTCGGTGTCGGACCTGTACGCCCCCGTCGCGGCGAAAGTCGTTGCGGTCAACGGTGATCTGGACGGCAGCCCGCAGCTGGTCAACTCCGACCCCTACGGCGAAGGCTGGCTCGTCGATCTGCGGCTCGAGGAGGGCACGCTCGAGGACGCCCTCGCCGGTTTGCTCGACGCGGACGGCTACCGCGCCGCCGTGACCGAGTAAGTAATTGTTAGGGTTTCCACGGCCGGTCGCCAAGACCGGTTGGGCCGTGCCCGGCGCGCAGATATCTTCCCCATCGGATCCGGCGGTGGTGGACCCAACGATGCCTGATGCGCGGTACGGTCGACATGAGACCGACGATGGGCTGGGGCCACGCCGGGCAACGCCACAGCAGCCAGTGAGGAGCAGCGGGTGACGGACAAGGACAGCAATTTGGGGGCCGACCAGTCGGAGGACGTGACGGTGGAAACCACATCGGTTTTCCGCGCGGACTTCTTGAACGAACTGGATGCGCCCGCAGCGGCCGGTACCGAAGGCGCCGTATCCGGTGTCGAGGGCCTGCCCGCGGGTTCGGCATTGCTCGTCGTCAAGCGCGGACCGAACGCCGGGTCGCGTTTTCTGCTCGATCAGCCGACCACGTCGGCGGGGCGCCACCCGGACAGCGATATTTTTCTCGATGACGTGACGGTGAGCCGGCGACACGCCGAGTTCCGGTTGGAGAGCGGCGAGTTCCAGGTTGTCGACGTCGGCAGCCTCAACGGAACGTATGTCAACCGCGAGCCGGTCGATTCGGCCGTTCTCGCCAACGGCGACGAGGTGCAGATCGGGAAGTTCCGGCTGGTGTTCCTCACCGGTCCCCGGTCTGACGACGACAGCGGCTCCGCCAGCTAGCCGATGACTGCCCCCGACAGACCTGCACTGGCCGGGATGTCGATCGGCGCAGTGCTGGACCTGCTGCGGGGCGACTTTCCGGACATCAGCATCTCCAAGATCCGATTCCTTGAGGCAGAGGGACTGGTCACGCCGCAGCGCACCGCGTCGGGGTACCGGCGGTTCACGGCGTACGACTGTGCGCGGTTGAGGTTCATCCTGACCGCCCAGCGTGACCAGTACCTGCCCTTGAAGGTGATCAAGGCCCAGCTGGACGCTCAACCCGACGGTGAGTTGCCCCAGGTGGGATCCGCCTACGGCGTGCCGCGTCTGGTGCCGGTATCCGAGGGCGGGGACGGCTCGGCGGACGGCGCTGCCGGTGTTTCAGCGGTGGCGCCGCCCCAGGTCCGGCTGTCCCGTGAAGATCTGTTGGCCCGGTCGGGCATCGACGACGAGATGCTGGGGGCGCTGGTGCGCAACGGCATCATCACCGCCGGGCCGGCCGGGCTTTTCGATGAACATTCCGTGGTGATCGCGCAGTGCGCGCGCGCCCTCGGTGACTACGGTGTCGAGCCCCGACACCTGCGGGCGTTCCGCTCCGCGGCGGACCGGCAATCTGACCTGATCGCCCAGATCGCGGGCCCGGTGGGCAAGGCGGGCAAGGCCGGAGCCCGCGACCGCGCCGACGATCTGGCGCGTGAGGTGGCCGCCCTGGCGATCACCTTGCACACGTCGCTCATCAAGTCCGCCGTACGCGACGTTCTGGATCGCTGAGGACTAGACTCGTTTTGACGGCCAGTTCGTCTACGTCGGGACCCCTGGCAATGTGGTGATGGCGGACGGTGCGACGGACGAAGATTCGACGAAACGGCACGGCGGTGCGGAGGGCAGGCACAGATGGCTGAGGTTCGCGTGGTCGGCATTCGGGTGGAACAGCCGCAGAACCAGCCCGTGTTGCTTTTGCGGGAATCCAACGGCGATCGCTACCTACCGATCTGGATCGGGCAGTCGGAGGCTGCCGCGATCGCGCTGGAACAGCAGGGCGTCGAACCCGCCCGGCCGCTCACCCACGACTTGATCCGAGATGTCATTACCGCCCTTGGGCATTCGCTCAAAGAGGTGCGGATCGTCGACCTGCAGGAAGGCACTTTCTACGCCGACCTGATCTTCGACCGTGACATCAAGGTGTCGGCCAGGCCTTCGGATTCGGTGGCGATCGCCCTGCGTGTCGGCGTCCCGATCTACGTGGAGGAGGCGGTGCTGGCCGAAGCCGGCCTGCTGATTCCCGACGAGAACGACGAAGAGGCCGCCGGCACCGTCCGCGAGGACGAGGTCGAGAAGTTCAAGGAATTCCTGGACAGCGTTTCACCGGACGACTTCAAGGCCACATGACCGCCGCCCGCGCCGCTGCGCCGTCGCAGATCACGGATACGTCTCAAGTGCGCATACCGGTGTCAACACGCGGCGCGGGAGCCAATCGGGCAGGAATTCGGGCGCCATACTTTCTCTACAGCGGGCAATCAGGGCTCGGCGGGAAGCGTATGCTCGACACATTCGAGCTCGCAGCAAACCGCCGCGGCACAGGTGGCCGCGGTACATGACGTAGCAGTACGACGCGGGCGAGTTCGAACGGCGAGAGGATTCACAGTGGGTGACACGCCACGGCAGGAAGAGCTGGATCTGACCACCGGGAGCGGCGCGGAGCCGCCTGTCAGGCCGGCTGGCGAACCCGTGCAGGGTGGGCTGTTCCCCGACGATTCGGTTCCTGACGAACTCGTCGGTTACCGCGGTCCCAGCGCGTGCCAGATCGCCGGGATCACCTACCGGCAGCTCGATTACTGGGCGCGTACCTCCCTGGTGGTTCCCTCGATCCGGGGCGCGGCCGGTTCGGGCAGCCAGCGCCTCTACTCGTTCAAGGACGTTCTGGTCCTCAAGATCGTCAAGCGGTTGCTCGACACCGGTATCTCGTTGCACAACATCCGGGTCGCGGTCGACCACCTGCGCCAGCGCGGCGTGCAGGATCTGGCCAACATCACCCTGTTCTCCGACGGCACCACGGTCTACGAGTGCACGTCGGCCGAAGAGGTTGTCGACCTGCTGCAGGGCGGTCAGGGCGTGTTCGGCATCGCGGTATCCGGCGCCATGCGTGAGCTGACCGGCACCATCGCCGATTTCCCGGGTGAGCGTGCCGACGGCGGCGAGTCCATTCCATCCCCCGAGGATGAGCTGGCGTCGCGGCGCAAAAGCCGCGACCGCAAGATCGGCTGACCCTCCCTCCCGACCAGACACCTAGGTGCCCCGTATCCGGTGATGCGGGGCACCTGCGCGTCGGTTCGCGGCTATGCGGAGAAGCCGGTGGATGCCCGGTAAGATGAGGGACGCATCGCCCTCGCGCGGGAGAGCTTCGTGACAGCCAGCCACGGACGCCGAAGGAGCAATACCTCTCCGTCAACCTCTCAGGCACCCAGGACCGCGCCAGGCCCCGATGCCTCTGGAAAGTGGTGCCCGCTGGGCACCCGCCCATGGGGAAAAGTCCTGTACCGGGACTGAATCTCTCAGGCGCCCGGACCGGGTCGACGACAGAGGGAGAGGGACGCCTAGGACGTCTGAGCACGTCTGCGCCTCAGGGGAGTGTCGTGTCCGACCAGCATCAATCGCGTTTCTCCGATCGTCACATCGGCCCGGACGCCTCCGCCGTGAGCACCATGCTCGAAGTGATCGGCGTGGCATCCCTCGACGAGCTCGCTGCCAAGGCGCTTCCGGCGGGCATCCTCGACGCGCTGTCGTCCGGCGGTGTCGCCCCGGGGCTGGAGGGTCTGCCCGCGCCGGCCACCGAGGAGGAGTCACTGGCCGAGCTGCGCGCGTTGGCCGACTCCAACACGACCGCGGTCTCGATGATCGGTCAGGGCTACTTCGACACCTTCACTCCCGCCGTCCTGCGGCGCAACATTCTTGAGAACCCCGCCTGGTACACCGCGTACACGCCGTATCAGCCCGAGATCAGCCAGGGCCGTCTCGAGGTCCTGCTGAACTTCCAGACCATGGTCTCGGATCTGACCGCACTCGAGGTCGCCAACGCCTCGATGCTCGACGAGGGCACCGCCGCGGCCGAGGCCATGACGTTGATGCACCGCGCGACCAAGTCCAAGGCGAATCGGCTCCTGGTCGACACCGACGTGTACGCGCAGACCGCGGCCGTGCTGGCCACCCGGGCGGAGCCGCTCGGCATCGAGATCGTCACGGCCGATCTGCGCCAGGGACTTCCGGAAGGCGAGTTCTTCGGTGTCATCGTGCAGCTGCCCGGAGCGAGTGGGCGTGTCGTGGACTGGGCGAGCTTGGTCTCGGATTCCCATGAGCGTGGCGCGCTCGTCGCCGTCGGTGCCGACCTGCTGGCACTGACCGTGATCACGCCGCCGGGCGAGATCGGCGCCGACGTGGCCTTCGGAACAAGCCAACGGTTCGGCGTGCCAATGGGATTCGGTGGACCCCACGCCGGCTATCTCGCCGTGCACGCCAAGCACGCCCGGCAGTTGCCGGGCCGGCTGGTCGGCGTCTCGGTCGACGCCGACGGCGCGCCGGCCTACCGCCTGGCGCTGCAGACCCGCGAGCAGCACATCCGCCGGGACAAGGCGACCAGCAACATCTGTACCGCACAGGTGCTGCTGGCGGTGATGGCCGCGATGTACGCCAGCTATCACGGCGCTCAGGGACTGACTGCCATCGCCCGCCGCGTACACGGCCACGCCTCGGCGATCGCCGGCGCGCTCGGCGATGCGCTGGTGCACGACAAGTACTTCGACACCGTGCTGGCCCGGGTTCCCGGACGCGCCGACGCGGTGGTCGCGGCCGCCAAGGCCAAGGGGATCAACCTGTGGCGTGTGGACGCCGATCACGTCTCGGTGTCCTGCGACGAGGCGACCACCGATGCGCATGTGGCTGCGGTCGTGGAGGCGTTCGGTGTCTCCGCCGCCGAACCGGTGTCGGCAGGCATCGTGACGCGGACCTCGGACTTCCTCACGCACCCGGCGTTCAACAAGTACCGCACCGAGACCGAGATGATGCGTTATCTCCGGGCGCTGGCGGACAAGGACATCGCGTTGGACCGCAGCATGATTCCGCTGGGCTCCTGCACGATGAAGCTCAACGCGGCCGCCGAGATGGAGCCGATCACCTGGCCCGAGTTCGGCCGTCAGCACCCGTTCGCGCCGGCATCGGACAACCCGGGACTGCGCCAACTTATCGCCGATCTGCAGGGCTGGCTCACCGGGATCACCGGCTACGACCAGATCTCATTGCAGCCCAATGCCGGTTCGCAAGGCGAGTACGCCGGATTGCTGGCGATCAAGGCCTACCACGTCTCACGTGGAGACACCGATCGCGACCTCTGCCTGATCCCGTCGAGCGCGCACGGCACCAACGCGGCCTCGGCAGCACTGGCCGGCATGCGCGTCGTGGTGGTGGCGTGCCGTGAGAACGGCGACGTCGACCTCGACGACCTGCGCGCGAAGATCGCCGAACACGCGGATCGTGTTGCGGCGCTGATGATCACCTACCCGTCGACGCACGGGGTGTACGAGCACGACGTCGCCGACATCTGCGCGGCGGTGCACGATGTGGGCGGACAGGTCTATGTGGACGGCGCGAACCTCAACGCGCTGGTCGGCCTGGCGCGGCCGGGTCGCTTCGGCGGTGACGTCAGCCATCTGAACCTGCACAAGACGTTCTGCATCCCGCACGGCGGCGGCGGTCCCGGTGTCGGGCCGGTCGCGGTGCGGTCGCATCTGGCTCCGTTCCTGCCGGGCCATCCGCTGGCCGACGAACTGCCCGATGAGCACACCGTGTCGTCGGCACCGTACGGGTCGGCGTCGATCCTGCCGATCACCTGGGCCTACATCCGGATGATGGGCGCCGAAGGTCTGCGCGCGGCGACCCTGACCGCGATCGCGTCGGCCAACTATGTGGCCCGCAGGCTCGACGAGTACTATCCGGTCCTCTACACCGGCGAGAACGGCATGGTCGCCCACGAGTGCATCCTCGACCTGCGCGGGATCACCAAGGCCACCGGCGTGACCGTGGACGATGTGGCAAAGCGACTGGCGGACTACGGCTTCCACGCACCGACCATGAGCTTCCCGGTGGCCGGCACGTTGATGGTCGAGCCGACCGAGAGCGAGAGCCTGGCCGAGGTCGACGCGTTCTGCGACGCGATGATCGCCATCCGCGCCGAGATCGACCGGGTCGGCTCGGGGGAGTGGTCGGTGGACGACAACCCCTTGCGCGGCGCCCCGCACACCGCCGAGTGCCTGCTGGTGACCGACTGGGACCACCCCTACACCCGCGAGCAGGCTGCCTACCCGCTGGGCAAGGGATTCCGTCCCAAGGTCTGGCCGCCGGTGCGGCGCATCGACGGCGCCTACGGTGACCGGAATCTGGTGTGTTCCTGCCCGCCGGTCGAGGCGTTCGCCTGACGGCCCCTGCGGCTGCCGGTTGTGCCGCCCCTATCGGGGCGACGGTGTCATCGCCGAACGGATGAGCTCGAAGTCGTGTCGGTCGATGCGGAACAGGCCGAACCGGAACCGGTAGCCCCAACGGCGCTTGTCCTCGATGAAATCGAGTTCGTCGATGAGTGGCCGGATGGGTGTCTCGACGCAGTCGGCGAATGCCACATGGCGTCGGTACGGATGGAAGTCGGGACTCATCTCGACTTGGTAGGGCTCGTCGTCGGTGACTGTTCCGAGGGCCGTGAAAGTCTGCAGCACAGCTCCGTCGGGGTAGTCCGACTTGGGTGAGTAGAAGATGATCTCGTCACCACGACTGAGCCGACGCACCCCGTCGGCCTTCCCGTGGTTGGCCTGCGTGAAGCCTCCGGCGACGCCCCGCAGTACATGCGCCCGGGTGATCGTGTTGATCCAGTACGCGGTCACAGCGCCACGTTAACCGTGACGTGTGACATCGCCTGATCGCGGATCAGCCCAGCAGGGTGTTGACGGCGGTGGTCAACTCGGGTGAGGCCGAGCTGGAGATGTGTTGGTAGGTGCCGCTACTGGCCTGTGCGACAGCCTCCCAGGTGGCCCGGTCGGAGCTGCTGCCGAAATCGATCACGTTGACCGCGATCGGGCGCGCGGGGTCGAATGCGCCGCGGATGTACTCCTGCAGCCCGGGCCCGTCCAGGCTCTGATCGGTGTGTGGCCCGGTGGTGATCACCAGAATCGAGTTGGTCTGGCCCTCACGGTACTTCGACAGTGCCTCGGTGTAGAGCATCCGCAGCGTGGTGAACGACACCGCACCGCCACCGGACGCGGACTGTTCGTCCAGCGTCGAGGTCAGCGCATCGGAGCGGCGTTGACCGCTCACCGGTTCTGCCAACGGCCCGGTCGAGATCTCGGAGCGGCCCTCGGTGCCGTCGAAGGTCCACAACCCGACCGAGGCGGTGTCCGGCATCGCCTTGAGCCGGCTGTCGAGCGCGGCCACGACGTTGGCCAACCGGGACTTGCCGCCCTCCTCGGTGGGCATCGACTGGTCGAGCATGATGGTGACCGCCGGATTTCCCGACGGCGCGGCCGTCGAGTTCGCCAGCGTCACCCGCATGGTGTTGTCACCGATCGACAGCGGCGCCGCGAGCTGGGAGAAGCCGGTGACGTCGCTGGACGGCGGCGTCGTTCCCTCGGCGCGGAACCCGGCCTTGGCGAGCTCGGCCAGCTGCTCCGGCTTGCGCAGATAGCGGGCGAACTCGTTGGCCGCGGTGACCTGTTCCTTCTCCAGCCAGTCTCCGGCCAGCAGCACCGTCGGGTAGTCGGCGGTGGCGGTCGGTCCGGGCGGCAGCCAGCCGGCCAACGAGGACTTGGCGTTGTCGAGCGAGGTGCCCCGCTGGAAGATCTGCTGTTCGGTGGTGGCCACCGCGTGCACCGGCGCGGTCGCCGGATCGGAGGCATTGAGCAGCGCGTCCATGGCGGTTCCCAGCTCGGAGTCGTCGAGTTTGGGCTGCCCGCGGAGCAGGCTGTTGACACCGCTCATGCCCGAGGTCGCCGGTGCGCCCGCGGGGGCAGATGCCGCGGCGACGGCCTCGACGGCCAAGGCGGCGGCATCGCCGTTGCTGTGGGTCGGCAGTGCGAGTTTGAGTGTGCCCCAACCGGGTAGCTTGAGCGCGTTCATCGCGGCCGGGCTGCTCTGCAGTTGCGGCAGGGTGGCCCAGGTCTGTTGTGCCAGTGCGTCCTTGAGCTGCGGACGGACAGCGAGCAGAACCGGTGAGGTGACCAGGGAGCGGCTGTCGCTGACCGTCTTGGCGCCGGCCGTCGCCTCCAGTCGCGCCTCGGCGATGCTGCTCGCCGGAATCCACAGCGCCGGACGGTCGCCGAGCTCGCTCGGCCACGCGTTGGCGAAGCCACTGACCACCCGGTCGGAATCGGCGGACTGGACGCGCACCTTGACGCAGCGGTCACCCACGGGGCTGACCGACTCGTTGTAGGTGTTGGCCAATCCCTCGATGCGGGACGAGATGGTCGGGTCTGCGATAACGGCGACCCCGAGTTCGCCGTCGACGCAGCGCGCGGCCGCGGCATCGCTGCGGCCGGCGAGTACGTCACCGAAGAACTTCCACAGGATCATCGCGCCGACCACGGCCACCACGGTGCACAGCGCGACGATCACGCCGATGCTGACACCCCTGCGGCCGGACTGAACGGCGCGGTGGCTGCCGGTCCACTCACCGTCCCAGTCGCCGCGCTGGCGACTCGTCGGGGTGGCCGGGGGTGGCGGTTCGGAAACCGCGCCGAACTGCGCGGTCGGTTGATCGTCGGCGTAGTCGTCGCCGTCGGAATACTCGCCCGCGTACTCCGCGGCATAGCCGTCGTCGGCATCGGCGTACTTGCCGCGATAGCCGTCGACGTATTCGTCTTCGTAGCCCTCGTCGTCCCCGGTGTAGTCGCCTTCGTCGTACTCGGCTTCTTCGTAATCGGCGTACTCCGAATCGCGATAGTCGGATTCGTAGTCGTCGTCACCGTCGGCGTACTGGGGCGTGCGGTAATCGGGCTCGGCCCGGTACCCCCGGTCGTCCCGGTAGTCAGGCCCTTCGAGGTACCCGGGCGCATCCCGGTACCCGCGATCGACCTGACGCCCGGGCGTGTCGAATTCGTCTCCGGCGCGCCCTGACTGGTCGCCGCGGGGACGCTCGTACTCGCCGGAGTAACCGGAGTCACCGACGGGCCCGTGGTCGGGCCCGTCGGGGGCATCCTCAGGGTCGGGAATGCTGTGCCTGCCCATTCCTAACCCCTGTACGTCTCGCGCCGACTAGTCATCCGGACCCGCCGAAGTCTAATCACTTCCCGGCGGTGCTCGCTTTGAACTCGCGGCGGCGGCGGTGCAGGATCGGCTCGGTGTAGCCGTTGGGCTGCTGAGCTCCGGCCAGGATCAACTCCTGCGCCGCGCCGAACGCGATGCTGGCATCCGGGTTGGGCGCCATCGCCAGATAGTCGGGATCGCCGGCGTTCTGCTCGTCGACGACCGCGGCCATCCGGCGCAGGCTGGCCTTGACGTCCTCTTCGGTGATGACGCCGTGACGCAGCCAGTTGGCCAGCAGCTGGCTGGAGATCCGCAGTGTGGCGCGGTCTTCCATGAGCGCGATGTCGTGGATGTCGGGAACCTTCGAGCAGCCGACACCGGCGTCGATCCAGCGGACCACGTAGCCCAGGATCGACTGGCAGTTGTTGTCCACCTCTTCGTGGATCTCCTCGGGCGACCAGGTCAACGAGGAATCCGCCAGCGGGATCGTCAGCAGATCTTCGATCGTGGCGCGCTTCTTGCCGGCCAGCTCCTTCTGCACGGCCTCGACGTCCACCTGGTGGTAGTGCATCGCGTGCAGGGTGGCGGCGGTCGGCGAGGGAACCCACGCGGTGGTGGCACCGGCCTTCGGCTGACCGATCTTCTGCTCGACCATGTCGGCCATCAGATCGGTCATGGCCCACATGCCCTTGCCGATCTGGGCCTTGCCGGCCAGGCCGGTGGCCAGGCCCACGTCGACGTTGTTGTCCTCGTAGGCCTTGATCCACGGCTGGGCCTTCATGGCGCCCTTACGGATCATCGGTCCGGCCTCCATCGAGGTGTGGATCTCGTCGCCGGTGCGGTCCAGGAAGCCGGTGTTGATGAACACCACGCGGTCGGCAGCGGCCTTGATGCTGGCCTTCAGGTTGACCGTGGTGCGACGCTCCTCGTCCATGATGCCGACCTTGAGGGTGCCGCCGGGCAGGCCCAGCACATCCTCGACGCGGCCGAACAGCTCGCAGGTGAAGGCGACCTCGTCGGGGCCGTGCATCTTGGGCTTGACGATGTAGACCGATCCGGTGCGGCTGTTCTTCAGCGGGCCATTCGCCTCATCGTCCTTGAGCCCGTGCATGGCGATCAGGCCGGTGAACAGCGCGTCCTGGATCCCCTCGGGGATCTCGTTGCCGTCCGCGTCCATGATCGCGTCATTGGTCATCAGGTGACCGACGTTGCGCACGAACAGCAGGCTGCGTCCGGGCAGGGTCAGCTCACCCTCGCCGTCCGGGGTGGTGAAGGTGCGGTCGGGGTTGAGGACGCGGGTGAAGGTCTTGCCGCCCTTGGCGACCTCTTCGGCCAGGTCGCCCCTGTTCAGGCCCAGCCAGTTGCGGTAGCCGAGCACCTTGTCGTCGGCGTCGACGGCGGCCACGGAGTCCTCGAAGTCCATGATCGTGGTGATCGCGGATTCCAGCACGACGTCCTTGATGCCTGCGGGGTCGGTAGAGCCGACGGGGGAGTCGGGGTCGACCAGAATCTCGATGTGCAGGCCGTGGTTGGCCAGCAGCACGGACCACTGCGGCTGCCCCAGCTCACCGGTGTAGCCGACGAACTGCTCGGGAGTGGCCAGGCCGGAGGACAGCCCGTCGCCGTACTCGACGAGCAACTGGCCGGCCCCGTCTTCGTGGACGATCTTGAGACCGGTTGCCTCGGCCCAGGTGCCCGCGGCCAGCGGCACAGCCTCATCCAGGAAGTTGCGCGCGTAGGCGATCACCTTGTCGCCGCGGACCTTGTTATAGCCCGTGCCCTTTTCGGCGCCGTCCTGTTCACTGATGACGTCCGTGCCGTAGAGCGCGTCGTACAGCGAGCCCCAGCGGGCGTTGGCGGCGTTGAGCGCGAAGCGGGCGTTGAGGATCGGCACCACGAGCTGCGGACCGGCGGTCGAGGTGATCTCGTCATCGACACCGGAGGTGGTGATGGTGAAGTCGGCGGGCTCGGGCAGCAGGTAGCCGATATCGGTGAGGAACTGCTTGTAGGCGTCGGGGTCGACAGGCTCCAGCACGTGAGCGCGGTGCCACTTGTCGATCTGCGCCTGCAGATCGTCGCGACGGGCCAGCAGGTCCTGGTTCTTCGGGGTGAGGTCAGCGACGACCTTGTCCACGCCGGACCAGAAGCTGTCCGGGTCGACGCCGGTGCCCGGCAGTGCCTCGTTCGTGATGAAGTCGTGCAGCACCTGCGCGACGCGCAGGTTTCCGACAGTCACGCGATTGGTCATGCGCGTTTCCTCCCTCGGCTCCAGGCACCGTGCGATGCCTGCCGTTTATCCAGCTTACCCATTGGTAACGTCGGCCTTTCAGCCGTCCAGCCTGGTGAGCAACTGCTCACACCTGTTTGCCAGAGTGACCCGCAACGGAGCCGCCCGTTCGGCGATGCGCTGTTGGGCCCTGACGTATTCGGCACGCCCGGCCGGTGTTTCGATGGCGATCGGCTCGAAACCATAGCGCTTCAAGTCGTATGGGCTGGCACACATGTCGAGTGCCCGCGCGTCGGCCGCCAGATCGAGCGCGTCCATCACCAATTCCGAAGGCACCAGAGGGCCCAGTTTGTAGGCCCATTTGTAGGTGTCCATGGCGGCGTGGATGCAGCCGGGCTGCTCGGCGTCGATCTGGTGCTCCCGGCTCAGTTGCCGGTCGTTGCGGGGAACGGCGGCGTCGGTGAAGAATCGGAATGCATCGAAGTGACTGCACCGCAACGGCATCGACTCGACAACGGCATCGGTTCCGGCGGTGCCGAGGCGCAGCGGAACCTGGTCGTGCCGTAGCTGGGGAGTCCGGTAGACCATCGCCCATTCATGTAGGCCGAAGCAGTTCATCCGGGGTGCCCGCGCGGCGGTCGCGCGCATCAGCCGCGCGACGAATCGGACCGTCTCGATGCGTGAGCTCAGGTAGTCGGCCCGCACCGTCACACCGTGCGGGTGCGGACCGTACCCGGTACGGCTCAGATAGGAGGCGGCGTTATCGCCCTCGAGTACCACCCCGAAACCCGGATGCCATCGCCGCAGCTGCCGGGGACGGAGGCTGTAATAGGTGAACAGGAAATCCCACACCGGATGCGGTTCACCGGCGTGTTGGCGGCGCAGGTGCGGTGTGAGGAATTCGTCGGCGCGTCGCCGGTGTGATTCAGCTCGTTCCGCCCAGTCCGGGGCCGCCAGAACTTCTTCGGCTTCGGCGATTCCCGGAAGGGTCAGTCCAGCCGCGTGAGATCCAGCGCGTCCTTCCATGTCTCCTCCACCGGGTGGCCCGCCGCCGCCGTGCGGCTCGAGCCTACCTGTGGAGTCACGGGCTCAGTCGTGTGCGCCCGTGGTGACCACCAGCCGGCCGGTGGTCTGCCGGGCCTGCATCCGCTCCAGTTGGGCGGGCAGGTCCGACCACGCCACCTCGGCGCCGATGACGGTCCGGATGGCCCCGGTACGCAGCATTTCGAGCAGTTTGACGTGGGCGTCGAGGCCCTCGGAGCGGGCCGGCCAGTTGAACCCGAGGGTGCGGCGAACCGCCAGCGGGTCGGTCACGTAGACCAGGCAGACCCCGCACACGTCGAAGTTGCCGTAGGCGATGGGACGCGGCGAGAGGTAGTCACCGTCCTCCAGAGCGATGTCCTCGGCGAACCCCGCCATCAGGTGCCGCCCGTGCAGGCCCATGCAGCGGAAGGTGTCGGTGGTCACGCTGCCGCCGACCGCGTCGAATGCGACGTCCACCCCGCGGCCGTAGGTGAGGTCCATGACCTGCTCCACCCAGTCGCCGTTGCGGTAGTTGACGGCGTGATCGGCGCCCAGTTGGCGACAGAACTCGACCTTCTCGTCACTGCCGGCGGTGGCGATCACGCGAGCGCCGAGCGCCTTGCCCAGCACCAGCGCGCCCGACCCGGTTCCGCCGGCCGCCGCGTGCACCAGCAAGGTCTCGCCGGGCTTGAGCCGGCCGCGCTCGTGCAGTGCGAACCAGCCCAGATGGAACGGGTAGTGCAGGGCCGCGCCGTCGGCGTCGCTGACCCAGGCCGGCAACTCCAGCGCGGTCGCCGCGTCGACGATGGCGTAGGAGGCGTACCCGCCGAAGGCCATCGAGGGGATGCCCACGATGCGCCGGCCCACCAGGTGCTCGGCGCCGAGCCCGGCGCTCTCCACGACGCCCACGGCCTCCATGCCGGGGATGAACGGCGGCTGCAGGGGCATGGTGGTGTACCGGCCACCGATGACGTCGATGTCGTTGAAGTTCAGGCAGAACGCGCGCACCGCGACCCGCACCTCGCCGGGCCCGGGTGCGCGCACCTCGACGGTCTGGCGTTCCAGGACCTTCGCCGGGTCCCCGAGGGCGGTGGCCACCCAGGCTTCGGCCGAAATCGGTTTGGCTGCAATATCGTTCACTGACTCACACCTCCATGGAGCATTTGTTATTACAGGATGTAACAACAAATGTGACACCATGGCAACAGTGAGTTCCGGTAGGCGGCCACCGTTGTGCCAGACTCGGCTGACCTGCCCGGCGATGTGAGGAGACAGCGTGGCGACGCGTTCGGTCGGCACTCGCCATCGGCGGCAGGGCTCGCGCCCCGACCCGTCGATCGACCAGGCCGTGCTGAGCACGACCCGCCGGCTGCTGGTGCAGCGCGGGTATGCGGCGACGTCCATCGACCTGATCGCCAGCACGGCCGGGGTCAGCCGGCCGACCATCTACCGCAGGTGGAAGTCCAAGGCGCTGCTGGTCCATGAGGCGGTGTTCCCGGACCTGGACCCGGCTGCGCCGAGCGACGACATCGCCACCGAGATCACCCGGCTCTGTCGCGGAGCGTTTCTGATGTTCTGCGATCCCGCTGTGCGGGAATCGATTCCGGGCCTGTTGACCGATCTGCGGGCGGACTCCGACATCCGCAGGCTCATGACGGAGCGGCTGGACTCCGCCGCGCGCACCCAGCTCGCATCGCTTTTGACCGATCCCGCCTCAGCGCGGCGGGCCCACCGGCCGATCAACGTCGACACCATCATGGATGCGATCGGCGGGGCGGCCCTGTACGCCGTGTGCGTACGTGGGGTCGACGATCCCCATGAGATCGAACGTGCCGCCGCCGATCTGGCCGACCTCATCCTGCGCGGGATGCTCGATCAACCCGAGGGATAGCCCTACCGCTCAGATGCGGTGGGTACCGTCGCGCACCGTGCCGACCAGATCCTCGACCAGGTCCTCCAGGGCCACCATCGCGGTCACGGTGTCGTCCGGTCCGGTCACGAGCGCGAGGTGGCTGTTGCTCCGCCGCATCCGCGACAAGGCGTCGGGCAGCGGTGTGGACGCCGGGATCCGCGGCAACGGGCGCACCATGGAAATGTCCAGCACCGCATCGGGGTCGTTGATGTGCGGCAGCACATCCTTGATGTGCAGGTACCCGATGAACTCGCCGAACGAATCCGCCACCGGGAAGCGTGAATAGCCCGTATCGGTGAGGGCCCGTTCCACATCGCCGACGGTCGGCCCTGACCCCGGCGCGGCGACCCGGATGGCATGGATCTCGCTCAACGGCATCGCGACATCGTCGACCGTGCGGCTGCGGGTCTGCAGGGCCCGGGTCAGCCGACCGTGTTCCTCGGTGTCGAGCAGGCCTTCCGAAACCGACTCGGCGATCATCTCCGACAACTCGACAGTCGACACCGCCGATTCCAGCTCGTCCTTCGGCTCGACGCGGAAAGTCCGCAGGGTGATGTTGGCGCACCAGTTGTAGAACGCGATGAACGGACGGGCCGCGCGGATGTAGACCAGATACGGCGGGACCAGCAGCATCGCAGCGGTCTCGGGGCCCGCGATGGCGATGTTCTTCGGCACCATCTCGCCGAGCAGTACGTGCAGGATCACCACGATGGCCAGCGCGACGACGAACGAGACCGTGTGCAGGACGGTGTCGGACACCCCGACCAACGCGAACGGCTTCTCCAGCAGGTGCGCGACGGCAGGCTCGCCGACCCGGCCCAATAGGATCGAGCAGATCGTGATGCCCAGCTGAGATCCGGCCAGCATGAGCGACAGGTGCTCGCCGGCCCGAATCACGGTGACAGCGCTGCGCTTACCCTGTTCGGCCAGCGCCTGCAGCCGATCGCGACGGGCCGAGATCAGCGCGAATTCCGCGGCCACGAAGAACGCGTTGGCGGCCAGCAGCAGCACGGTCAACAGCACACCGAGGATGTCACCCATGGCTGTTCCCCTTGTGGCCGAGGCTGGTCAGCTCGAGCAGGTCGATCCGGCGGCCGTCCATCCGCACCACCGTGGCCAGCCAGTGCGTCGGTTTGTCGGGGTCCCCGTCGGGATCGAAGGCGGCCAGCTCCACGGACTCGCCGGTCTCCGGTATGTGGCCGAGTTCCTGCAGGACCAGGCCTCCTATGGTTTCGTATTCGCCTTCGGGAGCACGGAATCCGGTGCTTGTCGCCACCTCGTCGATGCGCAGCAGCCCGGACACCTGCCAGCCGGCCCCGGCGGGCACCACGTCGGGAGTGGCGTCATCGTGTTCGTCGCGCACGTCGCCGACGATCTCCTCGATCAGGTCCTCGACCGTCACCATGCCGGCGGTGCCCCCGTACTCGTCCACGACGAGCGCGGTCTGCAATCCGTTGGCACGGATCTGGGTCATGACGGCGTCGCCGTCGAGGGTGGAGGGCACCGTCGCCACCGGCAGTGCCAGGGCGGCCAGCCGGGTCTTGTCCCGGTCCTCGCGCGGAATCGTGAACACCTGCTTGATGTGGACCACGCCGATGGTCTCGTCGAGGTCGCCTTCGACGATCGGGAAGCGGGAGTAGCCGGTGCGGATCGCCGCCGACATCAGGTCGGCGACCGAATCACCTGCGTCCAGAACCTCGATCTTGGAGCGCGGGGTCATCAGCTCCTCGGCGGAACGCTCGCCGAACTGCAGCGAGCGGTGCACCAGCAATGCGGTGGACGCGTCGAGCGACCCGCTGCGGGCCGAGTTGCGCACCAGTGACGCCAGTTCCTGCGCCGAGCGTGCCGACCGCAGTTCCTCGGCCGGTTCGATGCCCAGCCGGCGCAGGATCCAGTTGGCGGTGCCGTTGGTCAGCCGGATGACCGGGGTGAACAGCATCGAGAACAGCAGCTGGAACGGTGCCGACGCGCGGGCGGTCGGGACCGGGCGGGCCACCGCCAGGTTCTTCGGCACGAGCTCGCCGAACACCATCGACAGTGACGTCGCGATGAGGATGGCCAGGAACAGTGCCAGGCCACCACCGACGTTCGGGGGAATGCCGATGGCGTCCAGGCCGGGGCGGATCAGCTCCCCGACGACGGGTTCGGCGAGATAGCCGGTGGCCAGGGTGGTGATCGAGATGCCGACCTGGGCCCCGGAGAGCTGGAAGGACAGGGTGCGGTGCGCGCGGCGGACCAGCTGGTCGCGGCGGTCGCCGGTGCGGGCGTTGGCCTCGACCGTGCTGCGCTCCAGTGCGGTCAGGGAGAACTCGGCGGCCACGAACACCGCGGTGCCGAAGGTGAGCAGGACGATCGCGAGAATCGACAGCAACGAGGAGACCACGTCGGTTGAGCTGCCCATCAGATTCTCACCAGTGCTACGCCGGGCCCGGGGCCCGGCCGACTAGAAGCGGGGTCGTCAGCTTCGGCGCTCAGAAGTGACTGGTGTTCCACCCCGAAGGCCGGTTCAGAACCGGAGGCCTCGGTGGGTGCCTGCGGCACGTGAACCCTTTCGTTCGATCTGACCGAGTGGACGAAAGGGCGCGATGCCACCGTCCGCTCGGTATGCAGGAACCCCAATAGTATCGCGACTCGCCGGACTACCAGCCCGTCGGCAGCGGATGGCCTTCGGCGAAACCGGCGGCCGACTGGACTCCCAGCACCACCTTCTCGTGTAGTTCGGGGAGGTTGGTGGCGCCGACATAGGTGCAGGTGCTGCGCACCCCCGAGGTGATGTGGTCGAGGAGGTCCTCGACGCCGCCGCGGCCCGGGTCGAGGCTCATCCGCGAGGACGAGATGCCCTCCTCGAACAGGGCCTTACGGGCCCGGTCGAACTGGCTGTCCCCGGCGGTACGGGCGGCCACCGCACGCTTGGAGGCCATGCCGTAGCTCTCCTTGTACGGCCGTTCCTCCCGGTCGTGCAGCAGGTCGCCGGGGGACTCGTAGGTCCCGGCGAACCAGGAGCCGATCATCACGTTCGCGGCGCCGGCGGCCAGCGCCAGCGCTACGTCGCGCGGGTGCCGAACCCCGCCGTCCGCCCACACGTGGGCGCCGAGTTCCTTTGCCGCAGCCGAACATTCGACGACGGCCGAGAACTGCGGCCGGCCGACACCGGTCATCATCCGGGTGGTGCACATCGCGCCGGGGCCCACGCCGACCTTGACGATCGACGCGCCGGCATCGATGAGGTCGCGGGTGCCCTCGGCGGAGACCACGTTGCCCGCCGCCAGCGGCAGGCCGAGATCCAGTGACGCCACCGCCTTGATGGCCTCGAGCATCTTGACCTGATGACCGTGGGCGGTGTCGATGACGAGCAGGTCGACCCCGGCCTCGGCCAGTGCGCGGGCCTTCGCGCCGACATCGCCGTTGATGCCGACCGCCGCGGCGATGCGCAGCTGTCCGGCCGCGTCGACGGCCGGGGTGTAGATGCCGGCCCGCACCGCGGCGGTGCGGGTCAGCACGCCGGCCAGGGAACCGTCCGCCTCGGTGAGCACCGCGAGGTCGATCGGCGCGTGTTCGAGGAGGTCGAACACCTTCCTCGGGTCCGTGCCCACCGGCGCGGTGACGAAGTCCGTCACCGCGACGTCGCGGATCCGGGCGAACCGGTCCACGCCCGCGCAGCCGGCCTCGGTGACCAGCCCGATCGGGCGTCCCTCGAACACCACCACCGCAGCGCCGTGCGCGCGTTTGTGCAGCAACGCCGTGGCGTCGGACACCGAGTCGTCCGGGCTCAGGGTTACCGGCGTGTCCACCACCAGGTCGCGGCTCTTGACGAACTGCACGGTGTCGGCGACCACGGTGCTCGGCAGATCCTGCGGCAGCACCACGATGCCGCCGCGCCGGGCGATGGTCTCGGCCATGCGTCGGCCCGCCACCGCCGTCATGTTCGCCACCACCACCGGGATGGTGGTGCCGGATCCGTCGGATGTGGACAGGTCGACGTCGAACCGCGATGCCACATCCGACCGTCCGGGCACGACGAACACGTCGTTGTAGGTCAGGTCGTACGGCGGGGTGTGTCCGTTCAAAAATCTCACTGCAACCTCACACCAACGAATCTACTCAGGCAGGGACTTCGCTGCGGTCACCGCTCCAGAGGGTGTGGAACTTCTGGCCGGGCTCCGCGTCGGTGCGCCCGTAGGTGTGCGCGCCGAAGAAGTCGCGCAGGCCCTGGGTCAGCGCCGCGGGCAGCCGCTCGGTGCGCAACGCGTCGTAATAGGACAGTGCCGACGCGAAACCGGGGACCGGAATCCCCAACTCGGTCGCCTTGATCACGACCCGGCGCCAACTGTCGATGCCCGCCTCGACCGCGTCGCGGAAGTACGGAGCGGCGATCAGGGTGGCCAGATCGGCATCGTCGTCGTACGCCTCCTTGATCCGGTTGAGGAACTTCGCCCGGATGATGCAGCCGCCGCGCCAGATGGTGGCCATATCGCCCAGGGTGATGCCCCACCCGTACTCGGCCGAGCCCGCCTGGATCTGGTTGAAGCCCTGGGCGTAGGCGATGATCTTCGAGGCGTACAGCGCCTTGCTGACATCGTCGATGAACTGTGCCGATTCAGAAGGCTTGTCGCCGAGCTCGCCTGACGCCAGTCCGGTCGTCGCCTTGCGCTGGGGCACGGAACCCGACAGCGCCCGGGCGAACACGGCCTCGGCGATGCCGGTGACGGGAACCCCGAGGTCCAGGGCGGACTTCACGGTCCAGCGCCCGGTGCCCTTCTGCTCGGCCTCGTCGACGATCACGTCCACCAGCGGCTTGCCGGTCTTGGCGTCCACCTGACGCAGCACCTCGGCGGTGATCTCCACCAGATAGCTGTCCAGGTCGCCCTTGTTCCACTCGGTGAACACGTCGGCGATCTGTGCGGCCTCCAGGCCGAGCCCGTCGCGCAGCAACTGGTACGCCTCGCCGATCAGCTGCATGTCGGAATACTCGATGCCGTTGTGCACCATCTTCACGAAGTGCCCGGCACCGTCCGGGCCGATGTGGGTGCAGCACGGCACACCGTCCACGTGCGCGGAGATCTCCTCCAGCAGCGGGCCGAGGGACTTGTAGGACTCGGCGGGGCCGCCGGGCATGATCGACGGGCCGTTGAGCGCGCCTTCCTCGCCGCCGGAGATCCCCGCTCCGACGAAGTGCAGGCCGCGCTCGCGGATCGCCTTTTCCCGACGGATGGTGTCGGTGTAGAGGGCATTGCCGCCGTCGATGATGATGTCGCCGGGCTCCATGGCGTCGGCCAGCTCGTTGATCACCGCATCGGTGGGGTCGCCGGCCTTGACCATGATGATCACCCGGCGTGGCTTCTCCAGGGCGTCAAGGAATTCCGCGATCGTCTCGCTGCGCACGAACTTGCCCTCGGAGCCATGCTCGGCCAGCAGCGCATCGGTTTTGGCGATCGACCGGTTGTGCAGAGCGACGGTGTAGCCGTGGTGGGCGAAGTTGCGGGCGAGATTGGAGCCCATCACGGCCAGGCCGGTGACTCCGATCTGCGCCGTGCCGGAAGTGCTGGTCTTGGTCATGCCGCAGCCTTTCGTTGTTTTGTTGTAGCAGAACGCCTGTCGTGCAGAGCTTTATCCGAGTCCGGCGAACAGGCGGTGAAGCTCGGTGAGCCAGGGGACGGCAACGGCGACGGTGGGGACCACCAGGACCGCGGCCGCGGTGAGATAGGCGGTGACCGCCATGGCCACACTGTTGGGCTTGCCGCCGAGGCGTCGTACCCGGATCACGGTGGTGGGCCCGCCGGCGGCCAGCGCACCCGAGGGGGTGCGGCCGCTCGCACAGGCGACCAGCGCCCGGGCCAGGGGAGTGGGACCCGCGGTCCGTACCGCGGCGTCGTCGGCCAGCAACTCGATCAGCAGCCGGACCGCATCGAGGGCGTTGGCACTGCGGACGAACCTCGGGAAGGCGGCATGGACGGCGGTGAACATCTCCAGGACCAGATCATGGCGGGCGCGCAGGTGGGCCCGCTCATGGGTGAGGATCGCGGCGACCTCGTTGTCCGACAACGTGGTCAGCGTTCCCTCGCTGACCACGACGCGGCTGCGGACGCCGGGCAGACAGTAGGCGAGAGGCTGCGCGACATCGAGGATGCGCAGCCCGTCGCCGGCGAGCGGGCGGTGCGCCGTACAGAGGTGGGCCGGGACCGCGTCGCGCGACTTGCTGAGCAGGTCGACCATCATGCGGTGGTGGGCGCGCCGGCGCCGGGTGCCCACCGCCACCTGGACCACGGCCACGCAGAGCCGCCCGCCGATGAACAGGGTCAGGCTGAAAACCACGACGTAGAGCAGCCACAACGGCCAACCGAGAGCGTTGATCTCACTGGTGATGGTTGCGGTCGGCCGGCCGTCCGGACCGGGAACGAACAGGCGGCTGGCGATCGCGATACCGGCCGAGAAGGCCGAGAGTACGGCGGCCAGCGCGATGGACTGCCACAGCACGATCGCCGCTCGCGGGGCGCGCAACGGCCACGCCGCACGGGCCAGCACTGCCGGCACTGGTCCCACCAGGGCCAGCGCGACGAGAGTGAAGGCCAGCGCGGACACGCCGTAAGTCTCTCTCAGGCAGTGCCCGAATTACCAGCCGGTGGGGGCAGCTGGTGCTTGCTCTCCAATTCGGCGAGCGCCCGGCGCAGTGCCCGGGCCTCGTCCACACCGACTCGCTCGACGAAATGGACCAGCGCGGCCTGGCGGCTGCCGGAGTCCGCGGCCTGGTCGAGGGCATCGACCATCAGGCCGGCGACCAGCTCGTCGCGGCCGTTTGTGGGCGCATAGCGGTGCGCCCGGTCGTCGCGGTGCTGTACGACCAGGTTCTTCTTCGCCAGCCGTTGCAGCACGGTCATGATCGTGGTGTAGGCCAAGTCGCGGCGGGCGGCCAGCGCCTCATGGACTTGGCGCACAGTTTGGGGTTCGGGCGCGGACCACAAGTGGTCCATCACCTCGCGCTCAAGCTCCCCGAGACGCGTCATTTTGGCCATGTTCCGTTCACTCTCCTGAGCAGTAAAGCCAGCGTACTACGGGTTTACTACCGCGCGTCGTATGCGTTTGGCGACGGCGCTGCAACTGCCCTCCGTAGCGGTTTAGGGCAAGGTCAGCGCCATATATGGGGTCCGTTGTGAATCGAGTCACAGGGGGTAGCTCTCATCCTTCACGTGACTATAGTAAGGCTAACCTAAGTCAAACTGGAGTCTTCGGAGGTGACATGACGGTCTTGATCGAAGATCCGCTGATCGCGGGTATGGCTATCGAGCGGACGCTGCCGCTGCACGAGTCGAGTCGGCGTTTACGTGAGCTGTATCCGGAGTGTCCGCGGGTCTACGGCGTGGCCGTGGTGGGCGACCTGTCGCGTCGGCGGTGGTGGCCGCTGGCCGAGGCGTTGTCCGCGGATCGACTGCAGGGCATGTTCGACGCGGCGATGGCCGAGACGGGCAATCGGGCCGCGGTCGCCCAGCAGTTGGCCGCCACATTCACGCACGTGGTGATCGGCCGGGTGGTACCGCTGCTGGTGCTTGAAGGGCGGGCCTGGGACACCGGCCTGGAGAACCTGTGGGTCCACGTCGACTCCGAGGGTGCGATCGACTGGGTCGGCGTGGTCGATCCGACGCTGCGCGGCCTGCCCGAGGATCCCTATTACTGTGGCCGGGCCGCCAGGTTCGCCAGTGCGTGCCACGACGGGATCGTCGCGCTGCCCAGTGAGGCTGCGCTGACCACCTGGGTGGCTCATCGCAGTCATCGCGCGCTTGAGCCGCTGTTCGCCCGGTTGGTGGAGATCAGCGACGGCGCCATGTCGGTGGCGGCCATGTGGCACATGGTGGGGGCGGCGGTGGTCGGCGCGGCCACCCAGGTCCCGCTGTTGGCCGGCTCCAGTGAGGTGGTCAGCATGCGGCGCGGCCAGGCGGTGCTGGACGCCCTGGTGGGCTTCGGCCTGCCGGTCCGCGGTTCGGGTCGCGCAGGGAAGGTCTTGCTAAATTAGGATAGCCTTGCCTAGTATGTAGATACGAGACCAACGGACCGCGCCGGAGTCCTGAGGGCTGCAGAGACCCCCGGTCCGCTCGAGGGCGGGTCCCGCGTTTTATACGCGGGACCCGCCCGCATCTTTATGGCGACACGGCGTGTAGACACGAGAACTGTGACCACTGATTCCATCGATCGTCTGGGCCAAGGGTTCGATTCCGAACTGGGCCTGACCTATCTCGAGCTCACTCCCGACGGCGGCCGCGCACAGCTGACAATCCACGACAAGCTGCTGCAGCCCTGGGGCATAGTGCACGGCGGCGTGTACTGCTCGATCGTCGAGAGCCTGGCCAGTGTGTCGGGCCACGTGTGGCTGTCGGAGAACGGCGGCGGCACCGTGGTCGGGGTCAACAACAACACCGATTTCCTGCGCGCCATCCGATCCGGCACCATCACAGCGGTTTCCACGCCGATCCACCGAGGGCGGCGGCAGCAGCTGTGGCTGATCACCATCACCGACGAGAACGACAAGCTCGTGGCCCGCGGTCAGGTGCGACTGCAGAACATCGCCGAGTAGCGCTTCCGGCGCGACGGCGAGCGCTGCCGATCCCCGCTCGTCATGGCAGGATCGCGCACTATGCGTTTGACCCCGCATGAGCAGGATCGTCTGCTCATCTCCTATGCCGCAGACCTGGCGCGGCGCAGACAAGCCCGCGGCTTGCTGCTCAACCATCCCGAGGCCGTCGCGGTGATCACCGATCACCTGCTGGAAGGCGCCCGCGACGGTCGGACGGTCGCGGAGTTGATGGTGAGCGGACGCGATGTGCTGACCCGCGAGCAGGTCATGGAGGGAGTGCCCGAGATGCTGCACGACGTCCAGGTCGAGGCTACTTTCCCGGACGGCACCAAGCTGGTCACCGTCCACAACCCGATCTCGTGAGGCGCGCTGTGATCCCGGGTGAGATCGTGTTCGGCGAGGGTGACATCGCGCTCAATTCCGGTGCGCCACGGCTGATTCTCGACGTCGTCAACACCGGCGACCGGCCGGTGCAGGTCGGCAGTCATGTACACCTGCCACAGGCCAACGCCGCGTTGGACTTCGACCGCGCGGCCGCTCGAGGCCATCGCCTCGACATCCCGGCCGGTACCGCGGTTCGCTTCGAACCCGGTGTGGCCCAGCGCGTTTCACTGGTTCCGCTCGGCGGCGCCCGTGAGGTCCACGGAATCAGTCTCGACCCGCCCGGCCGATTGGGAACCGCATGACCGAGTTGACCCGGGCCCGCTACGCGGCGCTGTTCGGCCCCACCACCGGTGACCGGATCCGGCTGGCCGACACCGACCTGTTCATCGAGATCACCGAGGACCGCAGTGGCGGTCCGGGCCTGGCCGGTGACGAGGCGGTGTTCGGCGGTGGCAAGGTACTGCGCGAGTCGATGGGCCAATCGAGGGCGACCCGCGCCGACGGTGCGCCCGATACCGTCATCACGGGCGCGGTGATCATCGATCACTGGGGAATCATCAAGGCCGACATCGGGATCCGCGACGGCCGCATCGCCGCCATCGGCAAGGCCGGTAATCCCGACATCATGACCGGCGTGCACCCGGACCTGGTCGTCGGTCCGTCCACCGAGATCATCGCGGGCAACGGTCGCATCCTGACCGCCGGCGCGATCGACTGCCACGTGCACCTGATCTGTCCGCAGATCATGGAAGAGGCCCTGGGCGGCGGAATCACGACGATCGTGGCCGGCGGTACCGGTCCGGCCGAGGGCAGTAAGGCCACCACGGTAACCCCGGGCGCCTGGCACCTGGCCAGGATGCTGGAGTCGCTCGATTCCTGGCCGCTCAACGTCGCCCTGCTGGGCAAGGGCAATACCGTCAGCGCCGAGGCGATGTGGGAGCAGTTGCGCGGTGGCGCAGCGGGATTCAAGCTTCACGAGGACTGGGGCACCACGCCCGCGGCCATCGATGCCTGCCTGACGGTCGCCGAAGCCGCAGGGGTACAGGCCAACATCCACACCGACACCCTCAACGAGGCCGGTTTCGTCGAAGACACGCTGGCCGCGATCAAGGGCCGCGGCATCCACGCGTATCACACCGAGGGCGCCGGTGGCGGGCACGCACCTGACATCATCACCGTCGCCTCGCACCCGAATGTGCTGCCCAGCTCCACCAATCCGACCCGGCCGCACACCGTCAACACCCTCGACGAGCACCTCGACATGCTCATGGTGTGCCATCACCTGAATCCGAGCGTGCCCGAGGATCTGGCATTCGCCGAGAGCCGGATCCGGCCGTCGACGATCGCCGCCGAGGATCTGCTGCACGACATCGGGGCCATCTCGATGATCGGCAGCGACGCCCAGGCGATGGGCCGAATCGGCGAGGTGGTCCTACGGACCTGGCAGACCGCGCACGTGATGAAGCGCAGGCGTGGCGCCCTGGAAGGGGATGGTCAGGCCGACAACAACCGCGTCCGCCGGTACGTCGCGAAGTACACCATCTGCCCGGCCATCGCGCACGGGCTCGACGAGGAGATCGGGTCGGTCGAGGTCGGCAAGCTCGCCGACCTGGTGCTGTGGGAACCCGCATTCTTCGGCGTCCGGCCGCACGCGGTGATCAAGGGCGGCATGATCACATGGGCGGCCATGGGCGATGCCAATGCCTCGATCCCCACCCCGCAGCCGGTGCTGCCGCGGCCGATGTTCGGTGCCGCCCCGGCCTCCGCGGCCGCCACCTCTGTGCACTTCGTCGCACCGCAGGCGATCGAGGACGGTCTGGCGGACCGTCTCGACATTCGTCGAAAGTTGGCTGCGGTCAAGAATGTCCGGCAAGTCGGCAAGGCCCAGATGCCGCTCAACGATGCGTTGCCCCGCATCGAGGTCGAACCCGACACGTTCACCGTGCGGATCGACGGGCAGGTGTGGCAGGAACAGCCCGCCGTCGAACTGCCCATGGCTCAACGATATTTCCTGTTCTAGATGAGCAGCCTGGCAACACTTCTGACCCTGACCGATTCGCGGTTGCCGACCGGCGGGCATGTTCACTCCGGCGGTGTCGAGGAGGCGGTCACCAGCGGTCTGCTCACCGACGTCGGCACGTTGCGCGCCTATCTGGTCCGGCGCATCCGCACCAACGGGGTGGTTGCCGCCTCGATAGCGGTGGCGGTCCACACCGGGACCCTGGATCCCGAGACTGCCGACGCTGAAACCGACGCCCGCACACCGGCTCCGGCGGCACGCGAGGCCTCGCGTGCCCAGGGGCGCGGATTGATCCGGCTGGCCCGGCGGGTCTGGCCGCGGCAATCGTGGGAAGCGCTCGGACCCCGGCCGCATCTGCCGGTCGCGGCCGGCGCCGTCGGAGCGGCCGCCGAGCTGGATCCGGGCCAGACCGCGCTGTCGGTGGTGTACACCACCATGACCGGTTCGGCCACCGCCGCGCAGCGGTTGCTCGCGCTGGACCCGGCCGATGTCGCGGCGCTGACCTTCGAGCTGTCGGGGTTGTGTGACGCGGTGGCGGCCGAGGCGGTCATCGGGCCGGCCGACCTGTCCGACCCCTTGCTCGACGTCCTGGCGCAGCGGCACACCGAACGCGACCGGCCGCTGTTCGTCTCGTAAATCTGTAGTTCGATCTCGAAAGGCCCACCATGCCACCGCATTTCCTCGACGGCGAGCCCCACACCCATGTCGACCGGCCCAAACGGGTGCGCCAGGCGGGCGAGCCGCTGCGCATCGGTGTCGGCGGCCCCGTCGGATCCGGGAAGACCGCCCTGGTGGCCGCACTCTGCCGGCAGCTGCGCGATGAATTGTCGCTGGCGGTGTTGACCAACGACATCTACACCACCGAGGATGCCGACTTCCTGCGCAGGCATGCGGTGCTGCCCGACGAGCGGATCGCCGCGGTCCAGACCGGGGGATGCCCGCACACCGCGATCCGCGACGACATCACCGCCAACCTCGATGCCATCGACGATTTGATCGAGGAGAACCCCGCACTGGACCTGATCCTCGTCGAATCCGGTGGCGACAACCTCACCGCGACGTTCTCGTCGGGCCTGGTGGACGTTCAGATCTTCGTCGTCGACGTGGCCGGGGGAGACAAGGTGCCCCGCAAGGGTGGGCCGGGCGTGACGTACTCGGATCTGCTGGTGGTCAACAAGACCGATCTGGCGCCGCTGGTGGGTGCCGATCTGGACGTGATGCGCCGCGATGCGGCCAAGGTCCGCGCAAACAGGCCGACGGCGCTGATCTCGCTGACCGAGGATCCGTCCTCGGGCCCGGTGCTGGCGTGGGTGCGTGAGCAGTTGAAGGTCGCGCAGGCGCCGTCGGCGTGATGCACGCGAACGTCGTCGTCGTGGCCTCGCCGGGGCGGTTGCCCCGGATCGAGGCGCGCGACGGGCTGGCGGGACGCTGTACCGGGCCCGATACGGTGCACCTGATCTCCACGGCGGCCACTCCGCTCGGCGGCGACACCCTCACAGTGCGGCTGGTCGTGGAAGCCGGTGCCCGGCTGCGGATCCGCACCGCCGCCGCGACGATGGTGCTGCCCGGCGGCCATACGTTGCAATCGGCGGCGCAGTGGGAGCTCGAGGTGGCCGGGGAGTTGGACCTCGATCCGCAGCCGACGGTGGTGGCAGGCGGCTCGGTGCATCACACCACGACGCGGCTGCGGCTCGCCGAGCCCGCGCAGGTGCGCATCAGGGAGCGGGTCCAGATCGGCAGATCCGATGAGCGAGACGGGTTCTGGTCGTCGTCATTGCACGCGGACGTCGACTCGGTGGAGGGTTCGTGGCCGTTGTTGCGTCATCGCATCGAACTCGGCCGTGGGGCCGTGGGCGACGATGCGCTGGCCGCGCCCCGGGCCTGTATCAGCGAACTGCGCTATCCCGCACCGTCGTTCGAGGCTAACGGAACCGTGCTGGAACTGGCCCGCGGCGGCAGCCTGGCCACCTGGCAGGGTGACCGGCTACCACCTCAGACAGCACAGGGTGCAGAGGCCTAGGAAGCCGCTTTCTCGGTTTCCTGCACGGAAGCCGCGATTTCCTCGAGTTCTTCGATTCGGGTGCGCGCGTAGGCCTGCTGCTCTGTGATGGTGAGCTGCCCGCGCTTGGTGCTCAGGAACGTCACGCCCCACGACAGCACCGTCACCAGCCGGCTCTTGAACCCGACGATGTACACCAGGTGCAGCACCAGCCAGCACAGCCAGGCGAAGAACCCGGAGAACTCGACCGGGCCGACCTTGGCCACCGCGGAGAACCGCGACACCGTGGCCATCGAGCCCTTGTCGAAGTACTCGAACGGGGACCGGATCTTCGGGCTGGTGCCGGCGACCTCACGCTTGATCAGCTTGGCCGCGTACCGGCCGCCCTGGATCGCGCCCTGAGCGACACCGGGAACCCCGTCCACGGCGGCCATGTCACCGACCACGAACACGTTCGGATGGCCAGGCAGCGTGAGGTCGGGCTGCACCTTGACCCGGCCCGCCCGGTCCAGTTCGACCCCGGACTGCTCGGCCAGGTCCTTACCCAGCGGGCTGGCCGAGACACCGGCCGACCACACCTTGCAGGCCGACTCGATGCGGCGCAGCGTGCCGTCGGAATCCTTGACCGTCAGGCCGTTGCGGTCGACATCGGTCACCATGGCGCCGAGCTGAACCTCGACCCCCATCTTCTCCAGCCGTGCCTGGGCCCGTTTGCCCAGCTTCTCGCCCATCGGCGGCAGCACCGCCGGCGCGGCGTCGAGCAGGATCACCCGCGCCTCGGTGGGATCGATGTGGCGGAAGCTGCCGCGCAGCGTCTGATCGGCCAATTCGGCGATCTGCCCGGCCATTTCGACACCGGTCGGTCCGGCACCCACCACGGTGAAGGTGAGCAGCTTGGCCCGGCGCACCGGGTCACTGGAACGCTCGGCCTGCTCGAAGGCGCCGAGGATGCGGCCACGCAGTTCCAGCGCGTCGTCGATCGACTTCATGCCGGGCGCGAACTCGGCGAAATGATCGTTGCCGAAGTAGGACTGCCCGGCGCCCGCGGCGATGATGAGGCTGTCGTACGGCGTGGAATAGGTGTGCCCGAGCAGCACCGAATCCACCGTCTGGTTCTCCAGATCGATGTGGGTGACGTCGCCCAACAGCACCTGAGCGTTCTTCTGCTTGCGCAGGATCACTCGGGTGGCCGGCGCGATCTCGCCTTCGGAGATGATGCCGGTCGCCACCTGGTACAGCAGCGGCTGGAACAGGTGGTGTGTGGTGCGGGCGATCAGCTTGACGTCGACGTCGGCACGTTTGAGGGTCTTGGCTGCGGTCAGGCCGCCGAAACCCGATCCGATGATGACTACCTTATGCCGATCCGATGCCGTAGCTCCGGGATGGCTCATTGCTGCTCCTCGCGGACGTGTTTGCCACTCGATACAACCGATAGGTTAGTCGGCGCCATTCCAACGGGTGCGATGAGATGGGCAACCGAACCGAATGTTTACCCGGATATCAGTGGTTTCAAGGCTTCAGCCACCGCGGTGATACCGCCGGGAACGTATCCGCCCATGGTCACCGGGCTGAGGATGACGCCGTTGACGCCGGTGTCGAAGAGCTTGGTCTTGAGCTGCTCGGCGATCTGCTCGGCGCTACCGAATACCGCGCGCTGCTGGAAGTCGGGCGGGATGGCGTCGGCGGTGAACTGCTCGCCGATCAGGGCGATCACCAGCATGCTGGTCTCCAACGTGGCCGGGTCACGGTCGATCTGGTCGCACTGCTGCCGGATGACGTCGAGCTTGCGGGGCAGTTCGTCGAAGTTGGCGATGATGTTGAGGTGGTCGAAGTACCGGGTCGCGAGCGGAATGGTCTTCTTCTCGCCGCTGCCGCCGATCATCAGTGGAATGTGTTCGCGGAAGCGAGGATTGGCCATCGCCTCGACTGTCCGGTAGTACTTGCCCGAGAATGTCGGGCGCTCGCCTTCGAGCATCGGCAGGATGATCTGCAGCGCCTCGCCGAGTTTGTCGAATCGCTCGGTGAAGGTGCCGAATTCGTAGCCGAGCTGATCGTGTTCGAGTTCGAACCATCCGGTGCCGATGCCGAGGATGGCGCGACCCTGACTGATCACGTCGAGTGTGGTGATGGCCTTGGCCAGCAGGGTCGGGTTCCGGTACGTGTTGCCGGTGACCAGGGTGCCGAGCTGGACGTTCTGGGTCGCGGTCGCGAGCCCACCGAGGGCGGTGTAGGCCTCCAGCATCGGTTGATCGGGCGTGCCGAGACCGGGTAGCTGATAGAAGTGGTCCATCACGAAGACGGAGTCGAAGCCGGCCGCTTCGGCTTCCTGCGCCTGGGCGATGACGGTGGGGAACAGTTCCGCGACGCCGGTGCCGTAGGAGAAGTTGGGGATCTGGAGTCCGAGTCGGATTGTCACTCCTCCGACCCTAACCCGTTATCCCAAAGTGGCGAGGGCACCGCGACTGACGTGCAACGTCTGTCCGGTGATGTGGCGGGCGGCCGGTGTGGAGAGGAACACCGCCATCCGGGCGAACTCGTCGGCGACCGACGGCGGCGTGCTGCCGAGGCCGTCGTAGCCGGGGTCGGCCGACAGGCCGGGGGCGATGACGTTGACGGTGATCCCGCGGGTGCCGAAGTACGTGGCCTGACCGGCGGTCCAATCGCCGAGGGCTGCCTTGACGGCAGCTTCGGCGCTGCCCTCACGTGGGCTCGCGGGCACGACGTTGATGATGGAACCGCCCGAGCGCAGGTGGTCACCGACGATCTGCACGGTCAGCACCGCTGAGACGACGGTGGCCTCCAGCGCGTTGCGCCACGCGGTGGCCAGATCGGTCAGCGTGAAGGCGCGGGGGTCCTTGGCCTCGAACAACGGAGCCGGGACGTTGACCAGGGTGTCGAGGTGGTGGGGGAACAGCGCGCGGGCGTTCTCGAGGCTGGACGGATCGGTGTTGTCGAACACGATCGACTCGACGTCGAGCTGCTTGGCGGCCAGCTCCAGGTCTTCGCGGCGCGCACCCGCGATGACCACGTTGTGGCCCGCGTCGAGGAAACCGGCCGCGATCGTGCGGCCGAATTCGGTGTCGCCTCCGGTGACCAGCACCTCCGCCATGATGTACCTCCATGTACCAGGGGATCGCCGCGCCGGGCGGGGGCGACCAACGGCCAATGTTACTGGACAGTAGCTAGGACACGAAACTCGGCGCGCCAAATGCCGGCTCGCATAAGGTTGCGGGGATGATTCGACCCAGCGCTCTCACCTGCGTCGACGTGGTCGGCGGGGTCAGATCGTGACGAATCCGCCACGCCTTCCGCGCTGGATCTATGTCCCCGCGGCGGCGGGCGCGATATTCGTCGTGCTGCCCCTGGTGGCGATGGTGGCAAAGGTCGACTGGCCACAGTTCGGTTCGCTGATCTCAAGCGCGTCGTCCACCGCGGCGTTGAAGCTCAGTCTGGAGACCTCGCTGGCCAGCACCGCGTTGTGCGTGCTGTTCGGGGTCCCGCTCGCGCTGGTGCTGGCCCGCACCGACGGGCCCGTCACCCGGATCGTCCGGCCGTTGATCCTGCTGCCGCTGGTGCTGCCGCCGGTGGTCGGCGGCATCGCGCTGCTCTACGCATTCGGTCGGCTCGGGCTGGTCGGCAGATATCTGGAGAGTGCGGGCATACAGATCGCCTTCACCACGGTGGCGGTCGTGCTGGCGCAGACCTTCGTGTCGCTGCCCTTCCTGGTCATCTCACTGGAAGGAGCGGCCCGCACCGCGGGAGCCGATTACGAGGTCGTGGCGGCGACGCTGGGGGCGTCGCCGGCCACGGTGTGGTGGCGGGTGACCCTGCCGCTGTTGGGCCCGGGATTGATCTCGGGAGCGGTGCTGGCCTTCGCGCGGTCCCTCGGCGAATTCGGCGCCACGCTGACCTTCGCGGGTTCACGTCAGGGCGTCACCCGGACCCTTCCGCTGGAGATCTACCTGCAGCGCGAGAGCGACGCCGACGCGGCTGTGGCGTTGTCGGTGCTGTTGGTCGTGGTGGCCGCGGTAGTGGTCATCGGGCTTGGCAGCCGTCGGCTGCGGGCAGGGGGATGGGCTTGACGTTGCAGGTGCGCGCTGTCGTCGAAAACCGCGGTCTGGACCTGGAATTCGGCGTGGCGGCAGGGGAGGTGCTGGCGGTACTGGGCCCCAACGGCGCCGGGAAGTCGACCACACTGCACTCGATCGCAGGGCTGGTCGGCCTGGATGCCGGACGCATTCAGGTTGGGGATCGGGTGCTGACCGACCCGGCCGCCGGTGTGCAGGTGCCGACGCATGCCCGCAGGGTCGGCTTGTTGCTGCAGGACTCCCTGCTGTTTCCGCATCTGAGCGTGCTGGCCAACGTGGCATTCGGTGCGCGCAGTGGCCGTGGGCTGGGGCACCGCGCCGCGTATGCGAACGCCCACCGGTGGTTGGCCGAGGTCGATGCCACGGAGCTGGCCGACCGGCGTCCCCGCCGGCTGTCGGGAGGTCAGGCACAGCGGGTGGCGCTGGCCCGGGCATTGGCCGCCGAGCCCGAGGTGCTGTTGCTCGATGAACCGCTCGCGGGTCTGGACGTGACCGTGGCGGCATCCATGCGCAAAGTGCTGCGGCGAGTGCTGGCCAGTGATGGCAGGTGCACGGTGCTGATCACCCACGACCTGCTCGACGTACTCACGCTGGCTGACCGGGTGGTGGTGGTGGACGGCGGTCGGATCGTCGAAAGTGGTTCTGCTGCTGAGGTGTTGACAACACCCAAGAGCCACTTCGCGGCCCGGTTCGCCGGGGTGAACCTGATCGGCGGCACGGCGGTCACCGACGGGGTGCTGGCCACCGCATGGGGGGCGAGCTGGCACGGCACGCCGGCGGCCGAGGTGCGGCCCGGGGTGCCGGTGGTGGCGGTGTTCTCTCCGGCGTCGGTGTCGGTGTATCGCGACGAACCGCACGGCAGTCCGCGCAACACGGTCGCGGTGACGGTGGCCGAGCTCGACAGCAGGGGGCCCGGCATCCGGGTGCGCGCCGATGAGCAACCCGATGGCGCGCCCGGCCTGGCCGCCGACATCACCGCGGAGTCGGCCGCCGAGCTGCGGCTGGCCCCGGGAGACACGGTGTATTTCTCGGTGAAGGCGCAGGAGGTTGCCGTCCACCCCGCAGGGCACCGGCGGTGACTGGCGCACGCGGCGTAACGCAGGCGCGTCCGGGTCCGAATCACGTGGTGAGGGTCCCGGCACCGCACGTGTCGGGGGTGGGTTGCCAGGTCCGGCGTGGCGCCCGGCACACACGCGTGTCAGCAACCGTGCGTCTTATCGTTTAGCTGGATATATCCCATCTGTCGCAATCGCACTTTTGAGCACTCTAAGAGCAACTCACACTTGCGTCACGGCCGTAACACGGTAGTTTCTTCCCCATGGACGAGTCGGATGCGATGTCACATCGGCGCAGAGGTCTGTCGAAGAAGCTGGCGCTGGTTGCCATGACCGGTGCGACTGCCGCGGCTGTCGCGCTGCCTGCGGTGGCGTATGCGGATCCCGTGCCGGCACCCCCGGCGCCGGCTCCCGCCCCAGCCGTGCCCGGTGCGCCCGCGCCTGCCCCGGCCGCACCTGCACCTGCTCCCGGTGCCCCGGCCGCGCCTGTCGATCCCAATGCGCCCGCCCCTGCCGCGCCTGCTCCGGCTCCGGCGG
Source organism: Mycolicibacterium nivoides (assembly GCF_003855255.1). Lineage (NCBI taxonomy): Bacteria > Bacillati > Actinomycetota > Actinomycetes > Mycobacteriales > Mycobacteriaceae > Mycobacterium > Mycolicibacterium nivoides. The sequence goes on from NZ_CP034072.1 coordinate 1,686,373, forward strand.
ACCCGAACGCGCCTCCCGCTCCCGCTCCCGCACCGGCGGACCCGAACGCTCCGGCCCCTGCTCCCGCCGCTCCCGCTCCGGAGCCAGGCCGGGTGGACAACGCCGCGGGCGGGTTCAGCTACGTCGTGCCTGGTGGTTGGAAGGTGTCCGACGCGACCCAGTTGTCTTACGGACAGGCGTTGTTGACCAAGATTCCGCCGGAGGGCACGCCTGAGCCGCCGAACGACACCAGCGTGCTGCTGGGGCGCCTGGACCTGAAGCTGTTCGCAGGGGCCGAGGCCGACAACGCCAAGGCGGCCGTCCGGCTCGCCTCGGACATGGGTGAGTTCTTCATGCCGTTCCCCGGGACCCGGGTGAACCAGGAGACCGTGCCGCTCGACGCCAACGGGCTCACCGGCGTGGCCTCGTACTACGAGGTGAAGTTCACCGATACCAACAAGCCCAACGGCCAGATCTGGGCCGGCGTGGTCGGGGCGCCGCCTGCGCCGGGAACCCCGCGCGGGCAACGCGCACCGGAACGCTGGTTCGTGGTCTGGCTGGGTTCGGCCAGCCATCCGGTGGACAAAGCTGCCGCCGCGACGCTGGCCAACTCGATCCGGCCGTGGACGCCGCCGGCTCCGCCCGCGGGCGATCCCAATGCGGCACCGCCGCCGGCCGACCCGAACGCCCCGCCTGCCCGTCCGGGTGTCGGGGTGCCGGTGCCGGTCACCAATGCTCCGCCGGAGATGCAGCCGCCGGCCTGATATCCGCTCGTCGCTCTCGCCGGCCCTGCTCAGGGCCGGCGTTCAGCATTTCTGGGGTCGGGTGATTTTCGTCTGCCCACCTAGGTGTGACTCGTCCGCGCGATGGGAAACCCATGGGCGAACGCTGATCGTTCCCAAACAGCCAACCGAATCGTTACGTTCGGGAGGTACACCTGGGGTGAGGCTCAGCGAGCCCGCTGGGCATGGCCAGTGACAGGCAGGAGACCTGCAATGGACGTAATGGCGGCTACCGAAATCCTGGCGCGTTCCTCCACGCTGACGAGTGTCGGCTGGATCGGCTACATCATCATCGGAGCGATCGCCGGGTGGATCGCCGGCAAGATCGTCGAAGGCGGTGGCCAGGGCATTCTGATGAACATCGTCATCGGTGTGATCGGCGCGCTCATCGGCGGGTTCCTGCTCAGCTTCTTCCTCGACACGGCCGGCGGCGGGTGGTGGTTCACCCTCTTCACCGCGATCCTCGGATCGGTGATTCTGCTCTGGCTCGTCGGACTGGTGCGCAACCGCAGCTGACCGGAGCGGGTGATGGCCTCCGGAACCGCCGGGAGCATGACGGCCTGGCAGGTCGTCACCCCGGGGCCGGTGAGTTCGCATCCGCTGCAGCGGGTCAGCGTGCCCACCCCGCAGCCCGGGCCTGACGAGCTGCTCGTCAAGGTCCTGGCCTGCGGGGTGTGCCGTACCGATCTGCATGTGGCAGAAGGCGACCTGGCCGTACACCGGCCACGGGTGATCCCCGGGCACGAGGTCGTCGGCGAGGTGGTCGCGGTCGGCGCCGACGCCAGCGGGTTCGCACCGGGCGATCGTGTCGGCGTGGCCTGGTTGCGGCACACCTGCGGGCGGTGCGCCTATTGCCTGCGGGGACGGGAGAACCTCTGTCCGTCCTCGCGGTACACGGGCTGGGATGCCGACGGCGGCTATGCCGAATTCACCACCGTCCCCGCGGCATTCGCGCTCCGATTGCCCGCCGGGTACTCCGACGTCGAACTGGCTCCGCTGCTGTGCGCGGGGATCATCGGTTATCGGGCGTTGTTGCGCACGGATCTGCCGCCGGGCGGCCGGCTGGGACTCTATGGCTTCGGCGGCAGCGCGCACCTGACGGCGCAGGTGGCATTGGCGCAGGGGGCCCGCGTACACGTGATGACCCGGGGCGAGCGCGCCCGCGAACTCGCCCTGGCCCTGGGAGCGTCGTCTGTACAGGGCAGCGCCGACATGCCGCCTGAACCATTGGACGCCGCGATCCTGTTCGCGCCGGTGGGGGATCTGGTGCTGCCCGCGATGGAGGCACTGGACCGGGGCGGTGTGCTGGCGATCGCGGGAATCCACCTCAGCGACATCCCCACCTTGAACTACCAACGGCATCTGTTCCAGGAACGCGAGATGCGCTCGGTCACCGCCAACACCCGCGCCGACGCCCGCGATTTCCTGGCGTTCGCAGGGGAACACCGGATGGCGGTCAGCACTCCGGTGTACGGCCTGGACGGCGCCGATCAGGCGCTGGCCGATCTGAGCGCCGGTCGCATTGCGGGTGCCGCGGTGCTTCAGCTGTAGCTGAAACCCGGTCAGAGTGCGGCGAGCGCAGCGCCCAATCTGCCGTCCAGGTCCCCGTGCCCGAACGCGTACATCGGTCCGAGACCGTCATTGATAACCCGGTTCAGGCGGGCCATGCCGCGCGCGCTCACCGGTAGCGGTGAATGCAGTCGCAGGGTGATCGTGTCGATCGTCGCTTCCGCTGCGGCAATATTCTTCCGGTGCAATGGAATTCGTGAGGACCACAATACGGTGTCGGTTGCGGCCTCGCGCACGCAGCGGCGCAGTACGCGGGCGATCGCATCCCGTTCGGAAGTCGACGTCAGCCGGGCCGCGCGGGCGGCGATGGCACTGCCGGCGGGAGTCGGTGCGCCGACGGCCAGCATGGCGTCCAGGCGACCCGACCTGATCCGTGCGGTCAGGCGGGCCCGGATCGACGGGCGGCAGGGGGCAGGTGCACGGCGGACTGCGGTCGCTGGCGTCGCAGAAATTCGATTGTCGTTCATGGCGATACCTCGTAGTTTTCCCGTATGCCCAGGCCGTAGATCGTGACTACCTATGACCGTACGCTGGTCATGAATGACTAGTCAAACCAATTTAGTGGTCACGGCGGTACGCTGGAGTGATGACGACGACGTGGGCCGGTGACTCCGAGACCAAACCCGCGCCCGGACCTCTGGCCCGGATTCAGGCTCTGGTCAACACGATCGAGTTGCCTGCCGGAACCGACCGTCTCGCGGACCCCGACGATGCGGCGCCCTGGCTGGCGGCAAACGGGTTGCTCGCCGCAGGTGCGCGTCCGACGGCGGCCGAACTGGACCTGGTTCGCCGGGTGCGCGAAGCGTTGCGCGCGCTGCTGATCCACAACACCGGCGGCCCACCGCCGCAGGCCGATCACCTTGCCGTACTGCAGGCGCTCACTGATGCGTGTACCGCGAGGGTCGAGCTGGCCTCCGACGGGCAGGTGCGGTTGGCGGCCACTGGTGAGGGCGTGGACGAGCGTCTGCTCGAGCTACTGCTGGTGATGCGCGACGCGCAGCGGGACGGCACGTGGGCGCGGCTCAAGGCGTGTGCGAACGACGAGTGCACGTGGGCGTTCTACGACCGGTCCCGCAACCACGGCGGCACGTGGTGCGTGATGTCCGAGTGCGGGAACAAGTTGAAGAACCGGGAGTTCCGGGCGCGTCGCCGTGCCGGAGGCGCGAAGTAGGCCCCGTGCCGGAGGCGCGAAGTAGGCCCCGTGCCGGAGGCGCGAATTAGGTCGACAGGTGCCACACCAGGGCGGCGGCCAGTGCACCGACCCCGTTGAGTGACCAGTGCAGGGCGATCGGGGCGATCAGGCTGCCGCTGCGCTTGCGCAGCCAGGTGAACACGAAGCCCGCGACGCCGGTGGCCACGACGGCCAGCACCACACCGGCGACCATGCCGAAGATGCCGCCGCCGAACAGTCGGGTGAAGCCGACGTTCTCACTCGTCAAACCCAGCGAACTGGCGATGTGCCACAGGCCGAACAGCAGTGAGCCCGCTGCAGCGACACCGCGAAAACCCCAGGCCCGGTTCAGGGCCCCGTGCAGCACGCCGCGGAACGCCAACTCCTCGGGGATCACCGTCTGGAGCGGGATGATCACCATCGACGCGAGCAGTGCGCCGGAGATGGTGGCGTAGTTGTCGTTCATGAACATCGGCCGGGTCCACGGCAGCATCGTCCCGATAGCGATCACCGAGACGACCAGGGCCACCGCCGCCAGCGCATAACCGGCCCCGGAGCGCCAGTGTTCGCGACCCAGTCCCAGCTCGGCCCAGCCCAGGCCGCGGGCCCGCACCAGGATCAGCAGGCCGATCGCCGCTGCCGGGACGGTGGCGATGCTCGCCCAGGGGGTGGTGAAGTGCGCGATCAGGTTGGTGACCGTCAGGATGACGATGACGATCCCGATGTCGGCATAGATCCGGAAATGGTGCAATGCCGAGAGCTGGGCCACCAGCGGATGTGGATGCGCGGCGACGGCGCTCTGCTCAGACATAACTTGCCAATCGTACCGGCGCGGTGCAATTACCCAGGTCACACTGGGTTGATCACACCGCGGTCCAGGTCCACTGGGAGATCGCCGGATCGTCCTCGCCGTGTTCCCGGGTGTAGTGGCGGGCGGCCAACCGGGCGTCGACCATCTCCTGGCGCAGCCCGGCGGCACGGGGTCCCAGCCCCTCGACCCGGTCGATCACGTCCATGACCAGATGGAAGCGGTCCAGGTCGTTGAGCATCACCATGTCGAAGGGTGTCGTCGTCGTACCCCGCTCCTTGAAACCCCTGACATGTAGCTGATCGTGGTTGGTGTGCCGGTAGGTCAACCGGTGGATGAGCCACGGGTAGCCGTGATAGGCGAAGATGATCGGTTTGTCGGTGGTGAAGATCGAGTCGAATTCTCGATCGGACAGCCCGTGGGGATGTTCGGACTCCGGTTGCAGCCGCATGATGTCGACCACGTTGACCACCCGGACCAGCAGGTCGGGAAGCTTGCGGCGCAGGATGTCGGCGGCGGCCAGGGTTTCGAGCGTCGGGATGTCGCCGGCGCATGCGAGCACCACGTCGGGTTCACCGGTCGTGGTGCTGGCCCATTCCCAGATCCCCAGCCCTCGGGTGCAGTGCGAGACCGCCTCGTCCATCGTCAGATATGTCAGGGCCGGTTGCTTGCCTGCCACGATGACGTTCACGTACTGACGGCTGCGCAGGCAGTGGTCGGCCACGGACAGCAGGGTGTTGGCGTCCGGCGGCAGGTAGACGCGCACGACCTCGGAGCGCTTGTTGGCGACGTGGTCGATGAAGCCGGGATCCTGGTGCGACGCGCCGTTGTGGTCCTGACGCCACACATGTGAGGTGAGCAGATAGTTCAGCGACGCGATCGGGCGGCGCCAGGTCAGGTGAGAACTGCTGAACAACCACTTGGCGTGCTGGTTGAGCATCGAATCGACGATGTGCACGAAGGCCTCGTAGCAGTTGAACAACCCGTGCCGGCCGGTCAGGAGGTAGCCCTCCAACCAGCCCTGGCACAGATGTTCGGAGAGGACCTCCATCACCCGCCCGTCGGGCGCCAGATTCTCGTCGACAGGCAGGATCTCGGCCTGCCAGGCCTTGTCGGTCTCCTCGAATACCGCGGCCAGGCGGTTCGAGGCGGTCTCGTCCGGGCCCATCAGCCGGAAACGGTCCGGATTGTGGGCGATCACATCCCGCAGGAACGTACCGAGCACCCTGGTCGCCTCAGCGGTATCGGTGCCGGGGCGCTCGACGGTCACCGCGTAGTCGGTGAAGTCCGGGAGGTCGAGGTCACGCAGCAGCAATCCGCCGTTGGCATGCGGGTTGGCGCTCATCCGCCGGGTGCCGGCGGGTGCCAACGCGCGCAGATCGGGCCGCAGCGCGCCCGTGGCGTCGAACAACTCCTCGGGCCGGTAGCTGCGCAGCCACGTCTCCAGCTGCGCCATGTGCGACGGGTTGGTCCGGGTCTCGGACAGCGGCACCTGGTGAGAGCGCCACGTGCCCTCGACCAGTTTCCCGTCCACCTCGTGGGGTCCGGTCCAGCCCTTGGGCGTGCGCAGGATGATCATCGGCCACAGCGGACGGCCAGGTTCACCGTCGAGGCGGGCCGCGCGCTGGATCGCCGCGATCTGGTCGAACGCCTCGTCCATGGCCGCGGCCAGTTGCTGGTGCACGTTGTCCGGGTCGTCACCGGCGACGGTGATGGGCCGATACCCGTAGCCGTAGAACAGGGATTCGAGTTCCTCGGCCGGAATGCGGGACAGCACTGTGGGATTGGCGATCTTGTAGCCGTTGAGGTGCAGGATCGGCAGCACCGCGCCGTCGACGACGGGGTTGAGGAACTTGTTCGAATGCCAGCTGGCGGCCAGCGGGCCGGTCTCGGCCTCACCGTCGCCGACGACGCAGGCCACCACGAGATCCGGATTGTCGAACGCGGCGCCGTAGGCGTGCACCAGCGCGTACCCGAGTTCGCCACCCTCGTGGATGGAACCGGGTGTCTCGGCGGCCACGTGACTGGGAATCCCGCCGGGAAACGAGAACTGGCGGAACAGTTTCCGCAGGCCGTCGGTGTCCTGGCCGATTCCGGTGTAGACCTCGCTGTAGGTGCCTTCAAGATAGGCGTTGGCCACCAGGCCCGGACCGCCGTGGCCGGGCCCGGTCACGTAGATGATGTTCGCGTCGCGCTCGCGGATGATCCGGTTGAGGTGGGCGTACAGCAGGTTCAGACCCGGGGTGGTACCCCAGTGCCCCAGCAGTCGCGGTTTGACGTGCTCCGCGGCCAGCGGCTCATGGAGCAACGGGTTGTCCAGTAGATAGATCTGGCCGACGGACAGATAGTTGGCCGCTCGCCAGTAGGCGTTGAGCTGCTCGAGTTCCGTGTCGGTCAGTGCCGGTGAGAGGGTCGCGTCGCTCATGTTCTCCATAGTGGCCGGTGTCGGTGAATGGCGCCCGCGATCCGGGTACCCGAATTCGTACCGGTCAACCAACGCCACGCGAAATACCCCGCTGCACGCGCCCCGATGTGCTATCCACAGCCACAGAACCCGCGTAGATCGGAGCCCATCATGGATCGCGTTCCCGCCCCGGGCGAGCCCGCCCAGCTGTTCGTCGACGGCGCGTTCCGTACTGCCGAGCGGGCCGAGCCGGTGATCGAGGCCGGCACCGGCGAACCCCTCGGATCAGGCTGTGCAGCAAATGAATCCGAGGTCGACGGGGCGGTCGCTGCGGCCCGCGCGGCATTACCCGGCTGGCGGGAGGTTCCGCTGGCCGAGCGTGCCGCGGTACTGATCCGGTTCGCCGACGCGCTGCAGTCCCGGGCGAACGGCACCAGGGAACTGTGCAGCCGGGAGAACGGGATGCCGCTCGCCTTGTCGCGCGGGGCCAACGGCGCGTTTCCCGCGGCGCTGCTGCGCTACTACGCCGCGCTGATCGTGGAGACCGGCGTCGAGGAGACCCGGCCGAGCATGATCGGCCACACCATCGTGCGGCGTGAACCGGTCGGCGTGGTCGCGGCGGTCATCCCGTGGAACTACCCGCAGGCGCTGGCGGCGATGAAGTTCGCGCCGGCCCTGGCCGCGGGCTGCACCGTGGTACTCAAGGCGGCACCGGAAACGGCCCTGGACGCACTGGTTTTCGGGGACGCGGCGACGGAGGCGGGACTGCCGCCGGGGGTGCTGAACGTGCTGGCCGGCGGACCCGACGCCGGGGCGCATCTGGTGTCGCATCCCGGGATCGACAAAGTGGCCTTCACCGGGTCGACGGCGGCCGGGCGCAAGATCGCCGAGGTGTGCGGGCGGCTGATGCGTCCGGTCACCCTGGAACTCGGCGGGAAGTCGGCGGCGATCGTGCTCGACGATGCCGACCTGGACGCGACGATCCGTGGGCTGCGCAACGCGTCGTTCGTCAACAACGGGCAAACCTGCCACCTCAATTCGCGTGTGCTGGCCCCGCGCTCGCGCTACGACGAGGTGGTCGACGCGGTCGCCGCGCTGGCCGACGGCTTGCGGGTGGGTGACCCACTGGACCCGGCGACCGAGGTCGGGCCGCTGGTCAGCGCCCGGCAGCGGCAACGGGTGATGGGCTACATCGAGGTGGGCCTCGGCGAGGGCGCCAAACTGGTCGCGGGCGGATCGGTTCCCGCCGACCAACCGCGTGGCTGGTTCGTCTCGCCGACCGTGTTCTCCGAGGTGGACAACTCGGCGCGGATCGCGCAGGAGGAGATCTTCGGGCCCGTGCTGACGGTCATCCCGTACGACGGCGACGACGATGCGGTGGCCATCGCCAACGACAGCGAGTTCGGTCTCGGCGGCAGCGTGTGGTCCACGGACGTGGAGCGGGCGACGAACATCGCCAGGGCGGTACACACCGGCACCATCGGGATCAACGACTACCAGCTGGACATGGGCGCGCCGTTCGGCGGCGTGAAATCCAGTGGCATGGGGCGCGAATTGGGGCCCGAGGGTTTGGCCGCCTACCAGATCCTCAAGTCCATCTACCGCGTCGGCTAGGTTCGTGGGCATGACCCTGCCCAGGACGCTCGACCCGCGAACCCCGGTACTGGTGGGCTACGGCCAGGTCAACCAGCGGGAGGAGAAGCCGGACGTCGAGCCGGTCGATCTCATGGTGGAGGCGGCTCGGGCCGCCGCCGACCCGCGGGTTCTGGAAGCGGTCGACTCGGTACGGATCGTCAATCTGCTGTCCTGGCACTACCGCGATCCGGGTTTGCTGTTGGCCCAGCGCATCCGGGCCGACAAGGCCGCGACGCGCTACACCGGGGTGGGCGGCAACGTACCGCAGACACTGGTGAACGAAGCCTGCCTGGATCTGCAGGGTGGCAGGGCCGAGGTGGTGCTGATCGCCGGCGCCGAGACGTGGCGTACCCGCAGTCGGCTGCGGGCCCGCGGGGCCAAACCGGACTGGACGCGCCAGGACGAATCCGTGCCGGAGGCCCCGGGTGCGCATGACGGCGTGCCGATGGCCGGTGAGGCCGAGATCCGGATCAAGCTGGACCGCCCGGCCTATGTGTACCCGATGTTCGAGCAGGCGCTGCGGATCGCGGCCGGAGAGACCAGCGATGAACATCGCAGGCGGATCGGCGAGCTGTGGTCACGGTTCAGTGCCGTGGCGGCGGGCAATCCGCATGCCTGGAGCCGGGAAGCCGTGCCCGCCGAGCAGATCTGGCAGCCGGGGCCGGACAACCGGATGATCAGCTGGCCCTACACCAAGTTGATGAACTCCAACAACATGGTGGACCAGGGTGCGGTGCTGATCCTGACCACCGCCGAGAAGGCGACGTATCTTCAGATTCCCACCGACCGTTGGGTTTTCCCGTATGCCGGGACGGACTCGCATGACACGTACGCGATCGGGGAGCGGGCCGAGTTCTACCGGTCGCCGGCGATCCGGATCGCCGGGCGCCGGGTCCTTGAGCTGGCCGGTGTGGGCTCTGACGAGGTCGACTTCGTCGACGTGTACTCCTGCTTCCCGTCGGCGGTCCAGGTGGCCGCGGCCGAAATCGGTCTGCCCCTGGCTGATCCGTCGCGTCCGTTGACCGTCACCGGCGGGCTGACGTTCGCGGGCGGGCCGTGGAACAACTACGTGTCCCACTCGATCGCCACCATGGCCGAGCGGCTCGCGGCCGATCCCGGGACCAAGGGCCTGATCACCGCCAACGGCGGGTATCTCACAAAGCACAGTTTCGGCGTGTACGGCACCGAGCCGCCGCCACACGAGTTCCGTTGGCAGGACGTTCAACCCGAGGTGGATGCCGAGCCGACGCGGCTGCTGCAGGTGGAATTCACGGGCACCGGCACGGTGGAATCGTGGACCACGCCCGTCGATCGCGACGGCACCGCGGAGCGGGCGTTCCTGGCGGTGCGCACCCCGGAGGACGGTCGCACGCTGGCCCGGATCGTCGACGAGTCACAGGCCGCGGCGACCATGACCGAAGACATCGCAGGGGCGAAGGTGCAGGTTCACGCCGACGGCAGCGCGACCCTGCTCTGAGCCCCCCCGGGGCCGGGTCAACAGCTCAGCGCGCGACCGGCTCTCGCTGCGCCAGCGCGAGGACCTCGTCGGTCGTCGGCGGGCTGGGCGGATGGTTGGACAGGCACCACGGCGTCTGGATCTTGTGGAAGGCATTGCCTTCCAGCGCCACATAGAACTGGCCGGACCGCAGCTTGCTGATATCGGGTACGTGGCCGCCCTTCACCCGGGCCATCTCCCGAGCCACGGCGATCTGCGCAGGGGAGTTCAGCAGACCGTAGAACTGCGTCGTGGCATTGCCCGGGATGTGGTTGTGCAGACCGCGTGGAGACTGCGTGGCGAACACCAGCCCCAGCCCGTACTTTCGCGCCTGCGACGACAGCGCCAGGGTGCTGTGTGTGGAGGCAGTCGTGTGACTGGACGGCGCGAAGTTCTGCGCCTCGTCCATCACCAGCAGCCCACCCAGCGGCCGGTCCCCGGCCGGGTTGCGCTTGATCCAGGCGAACAAGGCCATTTGCAGCTGGTTGACGAACCCTTCGCGTTGTTGATCGCTGGTCAGACCGACCATGCTGATCACCGATACCCGGGCCCGGTAGCCCGGTGACGGTGTCAACAGCACCCCGGGGTCGGCGGCAGTCCCGGAGCCACCGAACAGCGGATCGTTGACGGTCGCGGCCCGAAGGTTCTGGGCCAGTTCGGTGGCCAGTTTGTGCGCCCCGCTTAGTGCGCTGACCTCTGGGGGCAGATTGCCGAGCAGGTCGATGAAGCCGCCCAGGGACACCGAGGGGCTGGCACCGTAGAACCGCAGCGCCTCACGCAGCACCGCGCGGGACCGCTCGGCCTTGGCGGTGTTGCCGGCGATCAGGGCGCGGGGTTCCAGTGCGGCGACGGCGGATTCGACGGCGTCGGAGAACTCGTCGGCGTCATCGATGACGCTGGCGAAGTCGGGGAGTGGGTGGAAGGACAGCGGGCGGCCGGTCGACCGGCCCGGCGTCCACACCACGACCTCGGCGTTGTCGAAATACGCGTCGGCGCGTTCGTCGTCGGCCGGGTTCCATCCTGGCGGATTGTCGGGCCAGCGGGCGCCCAGCCGGGACAGGTCGTTGTTGGGGTCCAGGACGATCGACGACACGCCCCGCAGCGCGCACTCCTCGACCAGGCGCCGGATCAGCACGGTCTTGCCCGATCCGGAGCCGGCGAAGATCGCGGTGTGCTTGCGCAGCGCGGCCAGGTCCACCGATACCGGGCGCCCGCCGGGGCTGTCCAGGCCCAGGGTGACGGCGGTGGGCGAATGCTCGATCACCGGCGCGGGCGGCGTTACCCGTATCGGTCCGGTCGCGAGTTCGGCCTCCACATCGATCTGGGCCGGTGGCGGCGGATCGCCCGCGATGTCCCCGAGCGCGGATCGCAGCCAGCCGATCCCGTGGGCGGGCCGCCGCCGGCGCAACCACTCGGGCAGGTCGGGGTGATTGTCGTCGATCAGATCGCGCAGCGCCGTCATGGTGCGCACGTCGTCCTCGTTCATCGGCAACACCCGACCGCCGGCCGCCTCGAACTCGGCGATCGCCACCGCGGTTTTCGCGCCCTTCGGCCACGCGGTGTTGCGCAGCAGGAACAGCCGGCGCCGGTCAGGGTTGAAACCGGTTGCTTCCCAGGCTTTCCGAATCCTGTTCTGCACCGCGACGGCATTGCCGGACGAGATGGCGCGAAACGCCCAGTGCCGCTCGTCGTCGGTGGCGGCGTCGAGCGTCTGGCGCAGCCGCCCGTGCAGCACCACCCGTTGGCCCGGCAGCGGATCGGGGCGAAATGCCTGCCCTGCCTCGCCGAGTTCGGTGATCCACGCATCCAATGCCGCCGACAACAGGCCGGGCATCGTCGTGTCCTCGCCGTCGGGGTCGAGCGCGGCGACGGTCACCGCGCGGCGCCGGTAGTCGGCGAAGCGGCGGTCCAACTCGCCGGTGTCACCGGCGGCGGTGCCGCCCGCAGCGGGTTCGTGTGGTTCGGCCACCTCACCGGTGAGTTGGGACAGTTCTTCGATCGTGTCGCGGTCCAGGCAGCGGCGGACATGGGTGTCGGCCCGCTTGAGCAGTTGACGCGGCGTGTACTGGGTGGCCTCGTCGAACGCCGAGGGCAGGATCGGCCAACTCGGGTACGGCGCGGTGAATCCGATGGACGCGTAGCTCGCGGTGAACCGCCGTTCCAGGATGGCGCGGCCGACCTCTGGCGTCGGCAGGCCCTGCAGCAGAGCGGTGGTCCGGAACCGGTCCTGCACCGTGGCGGTGGCCCGGTCCTGGATCGCCTCCCAGGCTGCGGGAAGGCAGGCCACCACACCCACCGTGCGCCGCATGGTTTGGCGGATCGACATGAGCCCGTGCGCGATGTGCTCCAGGTCGCGGTTATCCGGCGCAGCGCCGACGGCATCCGTGCGCTCGGTGGACTGGGCCAGCAGCGTGTCGATCTGGTCGAGGGCCAGAACCGACGGCCCGGCCAGGGCGATCAGCCGGGAGATGTCGCGTACCGATTCCTGCGGGGTGAGCACCGGCGCGGGCAGCCCCCAGGCCTCCCGTTCGCCGCTGCCGGTCAGGAACGCCTCGCCGACGTCCTGCAGCTCGAGGTCTCCGGCACCCAGCAGCACCAGGGCGCGCAGGGTGTGGTGCGCGCGCTTGACGGTGTGGCGGTGGACCTTGTGCAGCGAGTTGACGAAATCGTTGAGGATCTCGGGAGTCAGGTCGTCGTCGCCGATCACAGCGCGACGATTGGCCCGAGAGATGTGGGCCACCGAGGACAGTTCCCACAGCAGATCTTTGAGTTGGGTTTCGCGCTCGCTGCCCGGCCGGCCGAGGCTTTCCAGGATGCCCGCGCGGGCGGACTGCCAGAAGCTGGCCGCGTCGAGAAGTTCGACGAGGAAGAAGAAACCGCCGCCGGTTTGCACTTGTTCGCGCACCTGACCGAGCAGGTGGGTCTTGCCGGATCCGGCCGGGCCGCGGACCACCACGCCCAGCGGGCTGGAGTCGGTTTCCCGTTCGGCATCGCCGAAGGCGGCCAACACGTCGGCCATCGGCCGGTCGTGCAGCCCGCGCACGTGCAGCGCGCCCTGCGAGTGCCACAGGTCGTCGGCGGTGGGCGCCCAGGTCAGGCGGAGCGCGCTGAGCGCTTCGCGGTGCTGTAATTCCATCAGGACTCGATCGCGATCAGGTGTTTGTCCTGGTTGCCTATCTCCACCGCGGCTTCGCGGTCTGCGGGGGTGAGCACCTTCTGGTTCTCCTCGGGGATCAGGCTGACGCCGGGTTGCTGATAGAGGCTGATCAGGGCGGCGTCGACGGTGGGGCGGGGCAGCCCGGGTACGGCCTGACGCAGCCGCAGCAGACTCACCCAGCCTCCGGGCCGGGCCGTCAGCCCGGCATAGGCGGTGCGCAGCTGGATTTCGGGACCGGCTTCGGGAGCCGGCGTGGCCGCCTGGGCGGGCGCCTCGGCGGGCAGGAACACGTCGGCGGGAACGAGGTCGGCGTGTTCGAAATAGCGGTGCAGCGCACCCAGCAGCGTGTACAGGGCCTTGCCCTGTCCGGTGGACCGCGGTGGTGCGTCGGCGCCGAACAGGGATCGGCACAGCGCCCACCCCGTGTCGGTCAGCTCGTGGACGAGGGGCCGGGTGCCGGTGGACTCGATCAGGCCCAACCGGTTGAGACGGTCCCGCTTCGGTTTGTCGAGTTTGGGCCCGAGCCGCTCCAGCTCGGCGTTGGGCACCGGGCGTGACTCGGCCATCAGCACCAGCAGGACTGCCTGCTCGGTGCCGGACAGCTCGTCGGGTGCGACATTCACCGGATGCTCACCTTCCTGCTGTCGTGGGTGTGGCACGCGGGCGCCGATGCCGGCACGTGTCTCAAGCACGTTAGCGCGTACTCCCGACCGCGCGAGAATGTTGTTGCGCCGCACGGTTTTCGCGCACGCGGCAGGCGCGGTGCCCCCAGCTACCCGGGCGGCAGTGTCTGGGCAGGGTCGGCGATACGTTCCGGATCGACGGGCTCGGCCGATCGGATCAGTGCCTTGACGTCGTCAAGGACGTCCCACACGTTGACGTTCATCCCCGCCAGAACACGGCTCTCGGCGTCGAGCCAGAATGCCACGAACTCGCGCCCAGCAACGTCGCCGCGGAAAACTACTCGCTGATATCGGGGTGCGTGGCCGACATATTCCATGCCGAGGTCGTACTGATCGGTGAAGAAATAGGGCAGTTCGTCGTATTCGGCGCTTTTGCCCAGCATCCCCGCGGCCGCCACCGCGGGCTGTTTGAGTGCGTTGGCCCAGTGCTCGGTGCGGATACGCACCCCGAAGAAAGGATGTTGTGCGGCGGCGATGTCGCCGACGGCGAATATGTCGGGATCGCTGCTGCGTAACGATGCGTCGACGAGCACCCCGCCGTCCGCGATGGCCAACCCGGCCTTTTCGGCCAGTCCGATGTTCGGCGCCGCGCCGACGGCGATCAGGACCGCGTCGGCGGTGACGGTGGAGCCGTCCCCGAGTCGCAGACCGGTGGCGGTGCCGTTGTCGGTGGTGACCTCCTTCACCGACTGATCCAGCCGCAGATCGACCCCGTGCTCGCGGTGCAGTTGCGCGAACACCTCACCCACCTCGGCGCCGAGGGCGGCCAGCAGCGGCAGGCGTGCGGACTCGACGACCGTGACGTTCACGTCGCGGCCGCGCGCGCCCGCGGCGACCTCCAGTCCGATCCATCCGGCGCCCACGACGGCCAGCGTCGAACCCGGGGTCAGCGCGGCGCTCAGGGTCGCCGCGTCGTCGATCGTGCGGAGATAGTGGACTCCGGCGGCGTCCGATCCCGGAATCGGTGGTCGGCGTGACGAGGATCCGGTGGCCAGCAGCAGTTTGTCGTAACCGACGGCGGTGCCGTCGGGCAGTGCGAGCGTGTGCTCGGCGGCGTTGACGGCGGTGACCTCGGTCCCCAGCCTCAGCTCGACGTTGTGGTCGCGGTACCAGGACGCCGGATCGACGGTGAAGTCGTCGAGCTTCTTCTTTCCGGCCAGGTATTCCTTGGACAGCGGTGGACGCTCGTAGGGGAGCTGGTCCTCGGCAGCGAACAGCACGACATGCCCGTCAAAGTCGTTGTCCCGCAGAGCTTCAGCGGCCTTGGCGCCGGCCAGGCCACCGCCGACGATCGCGAATGTGGACGACGTTGTCATGCCAACTCAGCCTACTCGCCCGATACCAACTGCTTCAGTTTTCGGGCGTTGCGTACCGCATGACCACCGAGATCGTTGTTGAAGTACACGACGACGCGGTGGTCGTCGCGGTCCCACTGCCGGATCTGCTGTGCCCACCTGTTCAACTCGTCATCGGAATAGGAACCGGCGTACATGGCCTCGTCACCCGGACCGTGCATCCGGACATAGACCAGGTCACCGGTGACCACCGGGCGGCAGGTCAGCCCGGGGCCGCTCATCACGACATACGCCGCGCCGAAACGCTGCAACAGCGCATCCACCGCAGGTTCCTGCCAGGAGGGGTGGCGCAACTCCATCGCCACCCGGATCTGGCGGGGGAGTTGGGAAAGGAAACCGGTGAGCAGTGCGTCGTCGCGCTCCAGGGCGGGGTGAAGCTGGACCAGGAGCGCCTCGTTGTGTGCGCCCAGTAACTGCCAGTAGCGCTCGAACCGCGGCGTCCAACTCTCCGGTGACCGCAGCCGCCGGTAGTGGGTCAGGCCGCGAGGCGCCTTGACCGACATGGTGAAACCGCTCGGCACCTGCCGGCTCCACCCGGTGAACGTGGTCTCAGCGGGCCAGCGGTAGAAGCTGCCGTTGAGTTCAACGGTGTCGAACTCGCCGGCGTAGTGGGCCAGCCGGGATTTCGCCGGTGTGCCCCGCGGATACAGCACGTCGGTCCAGTGGTCGTACGACCAACCCGAGGTGCCGATCCTGATCATGTGCCATCGCTAGGGGACGTCTGTGTAGTGCGGGGTGTAACCCTCGGCGGAGAAGGTGAAACCTCGGCCGGTCACCTCCCGAACGCAGGACACCCCGGACTGTTCCTGGACGTTGCAGCGGAATCCGGCCACTGCCAGCACCTTCCCGAACGGCAGCACGACGGCGGCCGATTGCGCGAACTCGGGCTGTGCCAGGTTGGCGAATTGGGCGTCGTTGTCCCGGTCGAGCACAAGGGCATTCGGTGCTGCCGTCCCGCCGGTCGCGTCGGG
This sequence comes from Mycolicibacterium nivoides, assembly GCF_003855255.1. Classification (NCBI taxonomy): domain Bacteria; kingdom Bacillati; phylum Actinomycetota; class Actinomycetes; order Mycobacteriales; family Mycobacteriaceae; genus Mycobacterium; species Mycolicibacterium nivoides. Next base: position 1,702,382 of record NZ_CP034072.1, read on the forward strand.
CACCTCCTCGGGTGCTCCCGCCACCGCCATCGCCGATGTGCCGCCTGCCGGTTGGCAGCCGGCGCGATCGCGGGGCAGGATCGCGCACTGCCACCGACCGCTCGGGGTGCTGAAGTAATAGGCCTTGTGGCCGTTGACCTCGAGCGCGTAGTCGGCGGCGTTGACCAGATGCGCGGTTCCGAACGCCGGTGGCGCCGCGGTGGTGCTCGTGGGCGGTGGCGACGCGGCGTCGTCGGTATTGACGACGGTTCCCGACGCGCATCCGGCGAGTGCGGACGCGGCGGCTCCAAAGATTGCACACCTGACGAGGCAAGCCTTCACGACGCAAGACCCTAGTCAATCGTCGCGGCCGCCCGGACGGTAGCGTCGAATTTCCGTGACACCTGATGCCCGCCCCGCGGCCGCCCGGCTCACCACGGCACTGCTCGCCGCCGGGGTGGCGGAGCTCAGTGCCTCGGCGAAGATCCACGGCGTGGCCGGAGGGCTCGGCTTCCTGTCCGCGACCTGCGGATGCTTCGCGCTGGCAAGGTATTTCGCCCACATGGGGGACCGGGTCTGGATGGTGGTTTCGGCGGGGGTCGGCGTCGCGGTGTTGTCGGTGGGCGTCTACCTGGGCCTCAACGCCGGCGCGCAGACCGAGACGTTCAACTATGTGCCGACATGGATCAGTGGTGCGGCGTTGTGGCTGTTCGTCGCGGCTGTGGCGGCGCGACTGTTGCACTCACAGCGCGACGCACACGTCGGCGCCCAGTAGCAGCACCGGCCACAGCAGCGTCACCTGGCCGAAGGCCACCAGATCGGCGCCGGCCGGGAACTTGGTCAACAGGCTCGATTCGATGAGCTGCACCTGTTCGGGATGGAAGAACGTCCAGACCAGTCCGATCACGAGGTAGGGCAGGGCCAGCCACATCAGCGTCTCGAGCACCTGCTCGACGCTGGCTTTGTGGCCCAACATCCGGCGGATCCGGTGCATCAGATCAGGGCCTTGTCGGCCGATACGCGGCGGCGGACGTCGGCCAGCAGCAGGTAGCTGCCACCCTGGCGGACGAACACCGGCAGGAAGCGGTTGCCGAATGCCACCGCCAGGAACAGCCATTCGAACAGCCGCTGCCTGCCGCGGCCCCAGCCGAAGCCGACGGCGTCGCGGAACACCGGAGCGAGGAAACCGGTGGTCAGGAATTTCAGCAGTGGCCGAAACGGTATCCGGAGCAGCGGATTGATCATCCGTAGGTCGACCAGGTCGTGCAGATACCGTCTGACGACGTCGTCGATCTGCACCCGGCCGCACGCGGCGTCCCAGTACGTGTCGAACTCAGCCCGCGTCGCGGGCCACTGCTCCGGGCTGACCTGCAACGTGGTGCCCAGCGTCGCCGCGGATTGATAGAACTGCTCGGCCTGAGCGTGCGTCATCTCACCCCGCAGCAATTGGTAGACATCTTCCAGCCCGACGAACAGGCAGGCGGCCACCCACAGCTGCAGGTCCCGGTCAAAGGCGTTGTACTGCACGGGACTTGCGGGCCCGGATCGGACCTGCCGGTGAGCAGCGTCCACGGCGTCGCGGAACGCCGCCCGATCCTCGGGCTTTCCGAGGATGGCCACCGCCAGATAGCTCAGTGTGGTGCGGGCCCGCTTCCACGGGTGCTTGAGCAGGTTGCCGGAATCGACGGTGCTCTCCACGACCCCGTAACCCACACCCGGCGAGGACAGCTGCATGATCACGTTGGCCGCGCCGGCGGCGAAGCCCCACAGGTCCATCGCATCGGCGATGGTCACGTCCTCGTCGGACCAGCGAGCTGTCCGTCGGGTGATCGCGATGCGGTTGGCGGGAGTGGTGTCGCCGAGAGACATGCGCCGGCTCCTCTCAGCTCATGCACACGTTGGTGAACAGCAGGACGGGCCAGGAGACGATGGAGCCGAGAAAGGACACCACGGCGTCGGCCCCGTCCATTCCGGCCAGATGGCTGGTGTGGGTGAGTGACCAGACCAGGCCGATGAGCAGGTAGGGGACCGCGAGGATGACGGCGGTGCCGATCCACTCGGCGATGGTCATCTGGAAACCGAGGATCTTGCGTACTGCGGTCAGCATATGAGCGGGCCCCCGTCGTTGTCAGGCACGCTCTATGTTAATGGTGATTCTCATCGGCCGCGGCGGAAACTACTTGGGCGGCAGCCCCTTGGCGAAATCGATGCCGCGGGTTACCCATGACTGGAGCTGCCGCCGGGTCTTGATGCCGGGACCGGCGATCCGCAGCCAGCCCCGCATCTCGCGGCCGCCCATCACCATCGGCTCGACGTGATCGCGTCGCAGCAGGTTCTCGCCGTCGTCTCGCGAGACCCGCACCATGAGGCCGCCTTCGCGGGTCGCCGCGACGGCCATGTTGCCGTGGACCAGAAAGGCCAGCCCGCCGAACATGCGTCTCTCGTCGAGGCCGCTTTCGGTTGCCGTCAACTCGCGGATGCGATCGGCCAGGTCCGGGTCGAAGGCCATGTCAGTCGAGGTCGATGCGGAGGGTGAGCAGATCGCTGCCCATGGCCCGGACCACCGCACTGTTGAGCGTCGGCAGCTCCTTGAGCCGCGCGACCGGGTCGTCGTCGGGCAGCAGGTACGCCGTCCCGGTCCGCCAGTGGCCGTTGATCCGCAGCCGCACAGCAGGATTGGCCTTGATGTTGAGCACGTAGTGGGAGCGCTCGCCGTGCTCGGCGACCATCCAGAATTGATCGCCGATCACCCGGCCGCCCACGGCGGTGTGCCGTGGTTCGCCGGATTTCCGGCCGACCGTCTCCAGCATGGTGACGGGCAGTTGGCGGCCGACCGGATTGACGATGCGGCGTTGGGCGCCATGGACGATGCGTCGCTTCAGATCACGAAGATCCACCATGGCGCCACCCTACCGAGCGTCAGTCAGAATCCGTCGACTTGAGTTCGGCGCGGAATTCGGCTTCGCGGGCCAGATGTTGCGGGCGACGCCGCAGCACCAGCCAGGCGATACCGAGTACCAGGAACCACACCGGCGTCACGAGTTCGGCCTGCAGGGTGTCTTCCTTCAAGGCGAACGCCACGATCAGGAAGGCGAAGAAGGCCAGGACGACGTAACACATCACGATGCCGCCGGGCATCTTGAACTTCGACGCCTCGTGCAGTTCCGGCCGGCGTTTCCGGTAGACGAGGTAGCTGACCAGGATGATCGTCCAGACGAAGATGAAGCACAGCGACGAGATGGTCGTGACCAGGGTGAAGGCCGCGACGATCGAGTCGCCGGCGGCGACCATGACCACACCGGACAGCAGGAACACCCCGGACAGGAACAACGCGTTGGCGGGCACGCGCCGTGAGGTGAGCCGGCCGAACAGGCGGGGTGCGTCACCTTCGGTGGCCAGGCCGTAGACCATCCGGGAGGTCGAGTAGATGCCGGAGTTGGCCGACGACGTCGCCGAGGTCAGCACCACGAAGTTGACCACCGAAGCGGCGATTCCCAGGCCCGCCAGGCTGAACATGGCCACGAACGGGCTGAGTTTGGGATCGATCTCGCGCCACGGCGTGACCGCGATGATGATGGTCAGGGCGGCGACGTAGAAGAGCATGACGCGCACGGGGATCGAGTTGATCGCCTTGGGCAGGTTGCGTTCCGGGTCCTTGGCCTCGGCGGCAGTGGTGCCCACCAGTTCGATGCCGACGAACGCGAAGGTCGCGATCTGGAAGCCGGCCACGAATCCCATTGGGCCGGTGGGGAAGAAGCCGCCGTCGTTCCACAGGTTGGCGAAGGAGGCCTGGGCGCCGGTGGGCGCTTGGAAACTGGTGAAGATCATGACGAGGCCGACGATGATCAGCGTCACGATCGCGATGATCTTGATCAGGGCGAACCAGAACTCGGTCTCGCCGAAGGCGCGCACGGTCGGCAGATTCAGTCCGATCAGCACCACGACCGTCGCGAGAGCCGGTATCCACAGCGGGAGGTCCGGCCACCAGAAGGCCACGTACCCGGCGATCACCACCACGTCGGCGACGCCCGTGACGATCCAGCAGAACCAGTAGGTCCAGCCGGTGAAGAACCCCGCCCACGGGCCGAGGAGGTCGGCGGCGAAATCGGCGAAGGACTTGTAATGCAGGTTGGACAGCAGCAGCTCGCCCATGGCCCGCATCACGAAGAACAGCATGAAGCCGATGATCATGTAGACGAACAGCACCGATGGGCCGGCCAGCGAGATGGTCTTGCCGGACCCCATGAACAGGCCCGTGCCGATGGCACCGCCGATCGCGATCAGCTGGATGTGCCGGTTGGAGAGCTGACGGGAAAGGTGCTGTGGCTCGCCGGACGATGCGGGCGATTCCGCTGAATCAGCGGACAGATCACTGGATTGGGACATAGCAACCTAAGGATCTCAGGCCCCATGGGGAGCGCGGACTGCGGGCGCCTCCCCGCTCTGTCGTTTTGAACCTGAGAGTTTTCACGAACCGCCGCTACCGGCGCTTCACCTGCCCCTTCGGTGAGCCGGTCCTGGACTGGCCGACTGCTTTCCAGAGGTGCCTAGTCGCGGCGATACGGGGGCCTGAGAGATTCCTGGGGAGGATTTGCTCCTGCGGCGCCCGCCGGCTGGATGGGGCGGGACTCTCCCGCCGCGACTCAACGGCGTCTTGAGTTGTGAGCCACCCCGAACCTGGAGTGTGCCGCGCGTCACGTTAGCAGCCGAGTGCGGATCGCGCACCCCCATGGGGACCGCGCGTCATCCGCGCACGCCGAGCGACCGTGTCTGTACGGTGACGCGCCGTCACCTGCGTACATTCACGGTCGCTCGCGCGGTGGATTTCCTTACGCGGCGGCGGTCGCCTGCTCGGCGGCCGGTTCCAGCGCCGCCGCGATGATGTCGGCCACGTCTGTCATCGGCTTGACCTCCAGTGCGTCGAGCACCTCGGCCGGCACGTCGTCCAGGTCCGGCTCGTTGCGCGCCGGGATGAACACCGTCTTCAGCCCCGCCCGCTGCGCAGCGAGCAGCTTCTGCTTGACGCCGCCGATGGGCAGCACCCGGCCGTTCAGCGTGACCTCGCCGGTCATGCCGACATCGCCGCGCACCTGCCGCCCGGTGGCCATCGACACCAGTGCCGTCACCATCGTGACGCCGGCCGACGGCCCGTCCTTGGGCACCGCGCCCGCGGGGACGTGCACGTGGATCTGACGGTCCAGCGCCTTCGGGTCGACGCCCAACTGCTCGGCGTGGGCCCGCACGTAGGACAGCGCGATCTGCGCCGACTCCTTCATGACGTCACCCAGTTGACCGGTCAGCTTCAGGCCCGGCTCACCCTCGTTCGAGTTCACCTCGATGAAGAGCACGTCACCGCCCAGTCCTGTGACGGCCAGGCCGGTCGCCACACCCGGCACCGCGGTGCGCTCGTCGGACTCCGGCGTGAAGCGTGGACGCCCCAGGTACTCAACGAGATCCGGCTCATCAATCACGATCGGGGCCTCGGTGGAGTCCAGTTTCGTGGTCACCTTGCGCAGCGCCTTGGCCAGCAACCGTTCGAACTGACGAACGCCTGGCTCACGGGTGTAGTCCGCGGCGATCTTGCGCAGCGCCGCATCCGTCACCGTCACCTCGGCATCGGTCAGGGCAGCGCGTTCGGCCTGCCGTGGCAGCAGGTAGTCCCGTGCGATCGCGACCTTGTCGTCCTCGGTGTAGCCGTCGATCTGCACCAGTTCCATGCGGTCCAGCAGCGCCGAGGGAATGTTCTCGATGACGTTGGCCGTCGCCAGGAACACGACGTCGGACAGGTCCAGATCCAGGTCCAGGTAGTGGTCGCGGAACGTGTGATTCTGCGCCGGGTCCAGCACCTCCAGCAGCGCGGCAGACGGGTCGCCCCGGTAGTCCGAGCCCACCTTGTCGATCTCGTCCAGCAGCACAACGGGATTCATCGAACCCGCCTCGCCGATGGCCCGCACGACCCGGCCCGGAAGCGCGCCGACGTAGGTACGCCGGTGGCCGCGGATCTCGGCCTCGTCACGCACACCGCCTAGGGCGACGCGCACGAACTTGCGGCCCAGAGCCCGGGCCACGGACTCACCCAACGAGGTCTTGCCGACCCCGGGCGGACCGGCCAGCACCATCACGGCGCCCGAGCCGCGGCCACCGACGACGGCCATGCCGCGCTGGGCACGACGGGCCCGCACGGCCAGGTACTCGACGATGCGGTCCTTGACGTCGTCCAGACCGTGGTGATCGGCGTCCAAGATCTCGCGGGCACCCTTGAGGTCGGTCGAGTCCTCGGTCCGTTCGTTCCACGGCAGATCCAGAACGGTGTCCAGCCAGGTACGGATCCAGCCGCCCTCGGGGCTCTGCTCGCTGGAGCGTTCCAGCTTGCCGACCTCCCGCAGCGCGGCCTCGCGGACCTTCTCCGGCAGATCGGCGGCCTCGACCCGGGCCCGGTAATCGTCTGACCCCTCGGGCTCGCCTTCGCCCAGTTCCTTGCGGATCGCGTTCAACTGCTGGCGCAGCAGGAATTCCTTCTGCTGCTTGTCCATCCCGGCCCGGACGTCCTCGGCGATCTTGTCGTTGACCTCGACTTCGGCCAGGTGCTCGCCGGTCCATTCGATGAGCAGGCTCAGGCGGCGACTCACGTCCTCGGTCTCCAGGAGCTGACGCTTCTGCACGTCGGTCAGGTACGAGGCGTAGCCGGCCGTGTCGGCCAGTGCGGACGGGTCGGTGATCTTGTTGACCACGTCGACGATCTGCCAGGCCTCACGCCGCTGCAGCATGGCCAGCAGCAGCTTCTTGTATTCGGCGGCCAGCGTCTTGGTCTCGTCGGTCACCGAGTCCGGCTCGCCGGCTTCCTCCACCTCGACCCACAGGGCCGCACCGGGTCCGGTGGTTCCAGAACCGATGTGGGCACGGTGTTCACCGCGGACAACGGCGGCTTCCGCACCTCCGGGCATGCGCCCGACCTGCACGATCGACGCGATCACACCGTGGGTGGGGTAGCGGTCGTCCAGGCGCGGGGCGATCAGCAGCTTGCCCGATTCGCTGGCCTGGGCGGCGTCGATCGCCGCCCGGGCAGCGTCGTCGAGTTCGACGGGCACCACCATTCCGGGCAACACGATCGGTTCGCTCAAGAACAAGATGGGCACTGCGTTTGATTCGGACATCAAACCTCCAAAGTTCAGTCTGATGCGCTCAACCTTGGTGGGCTCCCATTTGTTCCCGGAGGAGTTCCCCCTTGGCCCTGGCTCGTTTCGCGACCACCACGGTGGCCGCCATCAGCAGGGCCGTGAAAGCCAGCGAAACGACCGTGTTCACGCCGTTCGCGACGTCTATGGCCAGGGAGAAGATGATCGCCAGGCTGATCAACATCCCGATCAGCAGGCCGATGCCCCACATCGCTGAGAGCGAAACGTGGACCCGGTGCCTGAACGCCGCCTCGCCGGGATCGGGAGCCTCGTCAGGGGCGGGCCGGACCCGTTCGGCGACGATCTGGGTCAGCGGTTTGCCGATGAAACAGCTGCCGAGGAAAGCCAGGGCGCCGATGCCGCCGACGAGGGTGTTGCCCGCCATCAGCATCCGGGCGTCCGAGGTCGCCAGGCCCACCGCGAGGCTCAGCCCGAAGCTCAGCATCAGATACCCCGCGAACGGATCGAGCCGGCGGGCCTTGATCGCGTCATAGGAGACCTTGATCCCCGCGACCACGGTCCCCGTCAGCAGTGCGGCGTACTCGGAGACGCCTGCGGCTCGCAGCCCGTAGTAGGCGATCAGTGGAGGGGCGACATCAAGGAGGATGCCCCGCATGACGGGGCGCAGTGAGTGATCTTGGCTCACCACCGCGAAGATATGGACACACCCTGTGAACTCACTGTGCCCTGAGGGGAAGCGGCCCTGCGGAATGTTTCCAGCGTTTGGTTCGTCGTAAGGAAACATGAGCAGAGCAGTCCAATTCGATGAATACGGCGGGATCGACGTCCTGCAGGTGCGTGACGTGCCGAGGCCGGTTCCGGCGGCAGGCGAGGTGCTCGTGCAGGTCCGGGCTGCTGGAATCAACCCGGGCGAGGCCATGATTCGCCGTGGCGCACTGCACGATCGGTTCCCGGCCGTCTTTCCGTCAGGCGAAGGCAGCGACCTCGCGGGTGTGGTGGCCGAACTCGGGCCCGGCGTGAACGGATTCGACGTCGGTGACGAGGTACTCGGGTTCACCGACGATCGCGCCAGCCACGCCGAGTATGTGACCGTGCCCGCCACCCAGTTGGCTCCCAAACCGCCCGGCCTTCCGTGGGAGGTCGCCGGATCGCTGTATGTCGTGGGTGCCACGGCCTACGCGGCGGTGCGGGCCGTGCGGCTGCAACCCGGGGACACCGTTGCGATCGCGGGTGCCGCGGGTGGTGTCGGCACCATCGCGGTGCAACTCGCCAAGCGCGCCGGCGCCACCGTGCTCGGCATCGCCGGGCCGGGAAACGATGAGTGGCTGACGGCGCACGGCGTCGTCCCGGTCAACTACGGAGACGATCTGGTCGCCCGGCTCCGCACCGCGTCCCCGTCGGGTCGCGTCGATGCCTTCCTCGATTTCTTCGGCGGCGGATACGTGAAGCTGGCTGTCGAGGAGCTGGGCGTCGCGCCCGACCGGGTCGACACCATCATCGACTTCCCGGCCATCGAGGAGTTCGGTGTCCAGGGTGCAGGCAACGCCGAGGGGGCCGACATCGCGATCATCGCCGAATTGGCCGATCTCGCCGCCTCCGGGGAACTCGACGTGCCGATCGCCGAGGTGTTCGCCCTCGACGACGTCCGCGCCGCGTACACCGAGCTGGAAAAGCGGCATACCAGAGGGAAATTGGTGCTGCGACCGTGACCGGTGACCCGATCGCCGGATTGAAGATCGTGCCGGACATGGGCGTTTACGCGGCGACCAAGTATGCGGTACGGACCGTGATGGAGACACTGCGCCAGGAATCCACCGACGGTGCCATCCGGGCCACCGCCATCTCTCCGGGATTTGTCCGTACGGAGCTCGACGGTTCGATAGACGATCCGGGGCTGCGCGCCCGGATACGGTCCAACATGGACGAATTCGGCCTCGCACCGAAGGCGGTGGCACGTGCGGTGGCATTCGCGATCGAGCAGCCGCCCGATGTCGAGATCGGCGAGATCGTCCTGCGGCCCACCGTGCAGGGTTGATGCGGCCACCTCCTGGTGTGTGGCGCGTAGCATCCAACTATGAACAGGGGATTCGTCGTGACACTCGCGATCGGTGTGATCGTGGCGCTGTTCGGACTGATCTGGGCCTTGCAGGGATTCGGTGTGCTGCAGGGTAGTCCGATGAGCAACACCACCACCTGGTCGATCATCGGTCCGATCACCGTGGTGATCGGGATCGTGATCTCAGTCTTCAGTTGGCGCAAGATCTCCCGCAAGTAGGCTCGGCGTCATGCCACGGTGAAGTTCACCGAATGCCAACCGGTGGCGCCATCGGGCACGGTCGGGGCTTCGTCTGATGTCTGGACGGCTCCGCTGTTGTCGGTGGCCCGCACCGTGAGGGTGTGTTCCCCCGGGCTGTCGGCCTGCCATCCGAAGCTCCACAACCGCCAGGTCTGGTTGGAGTAGGCGTCCCCGAGCTGGGCGGGTTGCCATGGGCCGTCGTCGATTCGGACCTCGACACCGCGTACGCCGCGGTTCTGCGCCCACGCGACTCCACCGAAGGTCGTCGCCCCCGACGGGATCTGCTGGCCGCGTTTCGGCACGTCGATGCGCGACTCGGTCTTGATCGGGCCGCGCGCTGCCCAGCCCTGCCTGGTCCAATACGCCTCTGCCCGGTCGAAGCGGGTCAGCTCCAGGTCGGTGACCCATTTGGTGGCCGACACATAGCCGTAGAGTCCGGCGACCACCAGCCTGGCCGGGTAGCCGTGGATGACGGGTAGCGGCTGACCGTTGAGGCCGACGGCCAACATCGCATCCCGGCCGTCGTGCAGGGCCTCCACCGGCGTGCCGACGGTGAAGCCGTCGACCGACGTCGACAGCAACATGTCCGCATCGGGGGAGACCCCGGCCGCCTGCAGCAGGTCTGTCAGTCGATAACCGGTCCACATGCCCGTCGAGATATATTCGCCACCAACCGGATTGGACACGCAGGTCAGCGTCACCGCCTTCTCGATCGCTTCGAATCGGTCCAGGTCGGCGAAGCTGTAGGTGATCTCGCGATCCACCATGCCGTGAATGCGCAGTCGCCACTCGTCGCGGCTCAGCTGGGGAACGGAAAGCGCGATGTCCACCCGGTAGAAGTCGGCACCATCGGTGATGAAACTCGGCAGGGCAACATCTTTCGGCTGCACGCCGGCCGGTATCGGCGGAGCGGGTATGCGCGGGCGCGGGATCACCGAGACATCGCGCTCGGCCGCCACGGAATTGGTCAAGCGGCCGACGACGACGCCCAGCAGCCCGCTAGCCGCCCCGAACGCCAGCAGACCGCCGGTGGTCAGCCACAGTCTTCTGCTGACGTCGGGTTCGTCGCCGCCGTCGGCGTGTCCGGTCTCGGGGACCGTCCACAGGCGCACCGCCAGCAGACGCAGCACCGCCACGCCGCATGCGGTGCCCACCACCGTCGGCACGATGTCGGGCAGGGTCGCGCCCGGCCGTGAGAGCACGGCGGCACAGCCGAGAAGTCCCGCGACGACGAAGATCACGCTGCCGACCGGCCGGCGCCGGGTCTCGTAGGTCGCGGCGAGGGCGGCGATGGCCGCGATCGCCACCAGGACGACGACGGCGAGGAAGAGCTTGTCCAGGCCGCCGAGGGCCTGGATCACCAACTCTTTGACGGGGCCCGGTGTGCGGTCGACGATCACCGCGCCGACCGCGCCGAGCGGTTGGGCCTGAGTCGCGAACGGAATGGCGACAACCGCCGCGACACCGAGCGAGACCGCGGCGGCCGCAACGCCGCCGAGCATCCGCGCATTCGGCGAGGGCCCGGACGAGGACCTCGACGAGGACTCAGTCATCGTCACCAACGTACTCCGGACACAGGGCAGGGAGCCTGCCGTAGGGGTGACGACAGGCTCCCTGGGTGGGTGGTCTGCTAGGTGGCCGACTGTGCGCCCAGCACCCGCTGGATGTCGGGCTTCATCTGCTGCAGCTGCTGTCCCCAGTAGCTCCAGGCGTGCGTGCCGTTGGCCGGGAAGTTGAACACCCCGTTGGTGCCGCCGGCGGCGATGTAGTTGTCCCGGAAGGTGACGTTGGTGCGCAGGGTCAGGCCTTCGAGGAACTGAGCCGCCATCAGGTTGCCGCCGTTGGTCCCGGAGTCGAGATCCGACGGGGTGCCGGTGCCGCAGTAGATCCAGAGGCGGGTGTTGTTGGCGACCAGCTGGTTGATGTTGACCATCGGGTCGTTGCGCTTCCACGCCGCATCGGTCGACGGTCCCCACATGCTCTCGGCGTTGTAGCCGCCCGCATCGTTCATCGCCAGCCCGATCAGCATCGGCCACCAGCCCTCGGACGGGTTGAGGAAGCCCGAAAGCGTTCCGGCGTAGATGAACTGCTGCGGGTGATGGATCGCGTAGGTCAGCGCTGCGCTGCCCGCCATCGAGATGCCGACGACGGCGTTGCCGGTCTGCGACACGCCGCGGTTCGCGGCCAGCCAGGCCGGCAGCTCATTGGTCAGGAAGGTCTCCCACTTGTAGGTGTAGTCCTGACCGTTGCCCTTGGAGGGCTGGTACCAGTCGGTGTAGAAGCTGGACTGGCCGCCGACGGGCATGATCACCGACAGGCCCGATCCGTTGTACCACTCGAACGCCGGGGTGTTGATGTCCCAGCCGTTGTAGTCGTCCTGGGCCCGCAGGCCGTCGAGCAGGTACACCGCGTGCGGTCCGCCGCCCTGGAACTGGACGCGGATGTTGCGGTTCATCGACGGTGAGAACACGTCGAGGTACTCGACCGGCAGACCCGGGCGGGAGAATGCGCCAGCGGTCGCCGAACCTCCTGCGAGACCGATCAGCGCCGGCAGGGTGGCGGCTGCCATTGCCCCCGCCGCCAGTCGGCGCGTCCACGCTCCGCGAATCTTGTTGAGGAACTTCATAACGGCAACCAACCGTCCTTTCTGCACGTATCCCAAGCAGTTTGCCGCTTGCTTCCGTAGTGAAACACGCGTCCCATCAGTCACACGTGTAACAACACCGCACGTGCAGATCGCGGTTTACTAACGGTTGGAACTCGGCGCCGAGACCGTCGGCGACGGGATTCAGCGAGCGGCCGCGCCGAGTGCCTGCCTGACGCTGGCCCTGCGCTCCTCGATCGCCCGGCCGATGTCCTGCAGCAGTACCGGCTTCCGCGCCACCAGATCCTCGATGCACTCGCGGTCGAACTGCGCGACGGTGACCTCTGTCAGTGCGTATGCCGTCGTGATGACCGGCTCGCGGGTCAGCGCGGTCTGCCCGAGGAAGTCACCCTGTTCCAAGGTGAGGACCGGGAGGAACAGATCGTCCGCGTCGGCCACGGCCAGTTGCACCGTGCCGGCGACGACGAACGTCATCTTCTTGGGAACTTGACCTACGACCTGGATGATCTCGTCCGTGCCGTACCGGGTGAGACGGACGTACGGTGCCAGATCCCGCTGGTCCTCGGCACTCAGGCGGAGTGTCGGTGCGATCAGGCGAAGCGTCTGCTCGACGCGTTCGCTGGTCTCGAACTCATCCTCGGCCTCGTCCAGATGCAGACCGGCCCGCCGCGAGGCGTACCACGTCCAGCGCAGGAACGTGGATCTCGCGCTGAAATCGTCGGCGGGCGAGTGCAGTGGGATGAGCGTCTTGTACTGCAACGCACCGGCCGCAACGGTGGATACCGTTCCGTCGCTTCGTAGTTGAGGTAGGCGGCGGCCCACTTCGTTGAGTACGCGGCAGACCTCGTCGGGGGCATCATCGACGGCGAACACGGTGATCACAGAAATGGTGTGCGCGCCTGACGGGCGGCTCAGGTTGGTGAACGATGCGCCGGCCAGCACGGAGTTCGGGATCACCTGCAGGCCGCTTCCGGTGTCGATATGGGTTGCGCGCCAGTTCACCTCCACCACGCGCCCGCGCGCCGACGGCGCATCGACCCAGTCACCGAGTTGGAACGGCTGCTCGAACAACACCAGCAGCCCGGAGATGATCTGGCCGACCGAGTTCTGCAGGGCCAGGCCCAGCACGATCGACGACACTCCCAGGGCCGTGAAAAGCCCGCCGATGTTGGCGCCCCAGATGTAGGCGAAGATCAAACCGATGCCGATGGCTATCAGTGCGAACCGGGCGACGTCGAGGAAGATCGACGGAATGCGCTTGCGCCAACTGCCTTCCGGAGCACTCTGGAACAGTGTCGCGTTGAGTCCGGACAGCAACAGGACCAGTACGACAAAGCCGAACACCGTCGCCACAATCCGCACCGGTGTGGTTTCCCCGGAGATCTGCATCGCCTGGCTCAGCAGGATCAGCAGCGCACCCAGCGGCAGGATGTAGGTCCGGACCAGGTGCACCGGGCCGGCCAGGAAGCTGCCCCGTCTGCGGAGCGCGTTGTGGAGTTCGGTGAGGAGCACCAGACAGACGGGAAATCCGACCGCGACGCCGATCGCCCAGTAGAACCAGGGAGCGTCGAGCAGACCGGTCATCGTCGGTCCTGCAGTTTCCAGATCGGCTGGTCGGTACCGTCGACGTGCACGGTGCCCGCCGGCTCGAGGTCGCGGGTATCGCCCATCACCTCGAACACCCGCTCGGTGACGTACACCCCCGGCTGTGGCGAGCCCCGCTGAACCCGGTAGGCGAGGTTGACCGCCGAGCCCCACATGTCGTAGGCCAGGTTGGAGCGTCCGACCAGGCCACTGCTCACCGCGCCGGTGTCGATGCCCGCGCGCAGGCTGAGTGCGGTCCCGGCCTCGGTGTTGAACCGTTCGATGATGCGCTGCATTTCGAGAGCGAAGTCGACAGTACGGCGGACATTGTCGAGCCGTGGGACGCTCAACCCGGAGCTGGCCCAGTAGCCGTTGCGCAGGGTGCGGACCCGTTCCACTCCCAGATCATCTGCGGCGGCGTCGAATTGGTGCACCAAGCGGTTGACGATGGCCAGCGCTTCCTCGGAGGACATTTCGGATGTCAGCTCGTCCAGGCCGACGGTGTCGGCGAACAGGACCGTCACGTTGTGGTGGTCCTGCGCGATCGTCTCCTCGCCGTCGCGGTAACGCTGTACCACCGACTCCGGCATCAGCGTGCGCAGCAGGCGGTCGTTCTCCCGACGCTGCTCGGCGAGCAGATCTTCCTTGATCGCCAAATTGCGGCTCATGTCGTTGAATGCTGTTGTCAGATCACCGAACTCGTCCCTCGACTGCACCGGCAGCGAGATGTCGTAATCGCCCGCGCCGATCTGCTGGGCGCCGGCCTCCAGCCGGCGCAGCGGTCGGACGAACAGCCGGGCCAACATCATGGCGGCCAGACACACGATGAAGGTGATGATGACGGTCGACAACACCAGGGTGCGGGTGAACGTCGCGACGGGAGCGAATGCCTCGGCCGTGTCGATCTTGGCGATGATCGACCAGTTCAGACCTTGCAGACTGACCGGTGCGTAGGCCTGCAGCGTCTCATTGCCCAGGTAGTCGTCCTCGATCACGGTGCCGCTCTGGCCGCGCAGGGCCAACCGGGTCGCTGTCGTCTCGACCGGCTGGACCAGCGTGGTTCCGTGTTGACGGAGTGATTTCGCCGCCACCGCCGGTGGGGTGCCGGCATCGATGACGTCGCGTTCGAACTTCTCCGGATTCTCCAGGAACAGTCGTGAATCGGACCGCATCAAACCGTCGGGACCGACCACGAACGTCTCGCCGGTCGCACCCATCCCGGCGGTTTCCCATTGTTTGTCGGCCGTCATGAGCCGGTTGATCTTGGAGATCGGGAACTGCAGGGCGAGTACGCCCTCAACCCGGCCGGGTGGGCCGACTGGCGCCATCATCCAGGCCGTGGGCTCATCGGCCGGTTGATAGTCACCGAAGTCGGTGATCCCGACATAGTCGACCGCGTTCGACGCCAGGGTCTTCTCATACGCGTCCGACAGCAGGCTCTGGCGGTACGGCCCGGTGACGACGTTGGTGCCGAGGTCGATGCCTTTGTACGCGGTGTAGACGACGTTGCCTGCGGTGTCGAGCAGGAGGGCATCCTCGAACTGGAATCGTTCGACGATCTCCCGGAAGTAGTCGTTGAACCGGGCGTTCGCGGCCGACCATGCGCTGCCGTCACGGGCGTCGTCGACCCTGATCGCCTTCTCCGGGTCGGCTACCGGCGCCGTGTAGTACGCCTGCAGGTACTTCTGCGCGTTGGTCGTGGGCAGCAGCCGGGACACGTCCACGGCGTCGCCGGTCTGCTTCTGTTCCTCCGGCTCGAACTCGGTGTTGTAGTAGTTGACGATCGACTGCCACTGCTGCGGGTTGATCGTCGAGTTGTTGAGCTGACCGAACGCACCGGAGAACGCCTCGACGGCCTCGATGGTCGTCGTCCCCCGGGTGTAGACGATCAGGGAATCCTCGAGGTCGGCGAACTTCGATTCCAACTGCCGGGTCTGCGATTCCCGAACTTCGGTCAGCCGGTCGAAGACCGACTGACGAAGCGACGACCTGCCGGACTGGTATCCGATCGCGCCGACGATGGCCGCCGACAGAATGCTGGTCATCAACAGCATCACCAGCAGCTTCGACTGAATGCTGATCCGCGACAGGACGCGCCGACGCGGACTTCTGGTACGAGCGACGTGCTCGACGTCGGCAGTTGTAGTCATTGAATCCCGAAGATTAGCTTGTCGCGATGTATTGCGTGAGGTTGCGCGACAAACTTGAGGTATGAGCGACCCATTCGACTTGCAGAGGTTCGTCGATGCCCAGGCCGGCGTCTACGCCGACGTTTGCGGCGAGTTGCGGGACGGGCGCAAGCGCGGTCACTGGATCTGGTTCGTCTTCCCGCAGTTGCGGGGGCTCGGCCGTAGCCCGACCGCGGCCCACTACGGCATCGCCTCAGCCCAGGAGGCGCGGGCCTACCTGGCCCACCCGACGCTGGGGCCGAGGCTGCGGGAATGCGCCCGGCTGGTTGCGCAGATCGACGGGCGGACAGCCGAGCAGATCTTCGGCTGGCCGGACTGGCTGAAGGTGCGCTCCAGCATGACGCTGTTCGCCGAGGCCGCCGCGAACCCGGCCGAGCGAGCCGACTTTCAGGTCGTGCTGGACAAGTTCTATGACGGGCTCGAAGATCGGATGACGCTCGAAAAGCTCAGTGCGGCTGGATGATCAGCCATCCGTGCGGAGGAACCTCCGTTTGGCCGATGTCCTCCTGCGGTGGTGCGCCCGAACCTGCGATCACCCGTCCCGATCCCACCGCGAGATCGGACAGCGACAGCCGCAGTGGTGCGTCATCGATGTTGAGTGCCACGATCAGGGATTCGGAACCCGCGCTGGTCCGGTAGACATACCCGGTGTTGGTCAGCAGCAACGGCGACGTCGTCGCGGTGTGCAGCCACGGATGCCTGCGGCGCAGCCCGATCAGATATTGGTGCAGCCTCATGGCATCGGAATCATCTGGGGGAGTGGAGAATTCCGGCCGTACGGCATCGTCGCCGCCACGGCGTTCCTCCTTGACGCCCCGGTAGGCCGACTCGTCGCCTGAGTAGATGCTCGGTGTCCCGCCGGTGGTCAGTAACAGCACCAGCGCGTGCTCGAGGTGCGCGGAATTCTGCAACTGGCTGGCGATCCGGGTCACGTCATGGTTACCCACGAAGGTCAGCGGTACGAACGTGGCGAGGAAGTCGTTGTGCCGCTTCAGTGCCCAGTCCAGCTCGTGGAAGTTGCCGTCGTTGAGGCTGCTCCAGATGGCCTTCCACAGCTCGTACTGGGTCACAGAGTCGAAGGTGGCGGCGCGGACGGTCGCGGAGTAGTCGCCGTGGATGACCTCGCCGACGAACCAGGCGTCGGGGAAATCGCGACGCACCGACGGCAACACCTGGGCCCAGAACCGGTCGGGCACCGCATACGCGGCATCGAGGCGCCATCCGTCGGCGCCCCGGTTCAACCAGTGTCGTAGCACCGTGGCGGTATGGTCGACCACCGCGGGCTCGTCGTGGTTGAGCGCGATCAGCTCGCCGTGACCTTCGAACGTGTCGAATCGAGATGCGTTGCCGCCGCGCCGAAACCAGCTCGATGCGGGATGATCGGGTCCGCCGTCGAGTGCCTCCCGATACCGGGCGAAGTCGGTGCCCACGTGGTTGAACACGCCGTCGAGCAGGACCCGGAGTCCGCGCCGCCGGGCTTCGGTCACCAGGTGATCGAAGTCGTCCTCGTCACCCAGACGCGGGTCGACGCGGAAGTGGTCGGTCGTGTCGTAACCGTGGGTTCGTGATGCGAAGATCGGGCCGAGCGCGACGCCGGACGCGCCCAGCCGCACGGCGTGATCGAACCAGTCAACGATGCGCCGCAACCGGTGTTCGTCGGCCGACGGCGGCCGGTCGGCGGGAAACGCGCCGACGAAACCCAGTGGATAGATCTGCCACCAGATGGCGTGCGCGACCCAGGCGGGCTCAGCCACGGAACTTCGCCGCGTACAGATCCTTCATGGTCTCGGCCAGTTCCCGCGCCGGGCCGTCCACCTCGATGTCGGGGGCCACGGCGGTGATCGGCAGCGGTGCCACCGGACCGCCCGGAGCACCCCAATCGGACAGCCAGTCGCTCAGCTGTGCCGAGGAGGTGGCGTAGACGATCCGGCCGAGGCCGACCCAGGCGTGCGCGGCAGAGCACATCGGGCAGTGTTCGCCTGAGGTGTACACGGTGGCGCGGGCCCGGTCTTCGGGGCTCAGGTGCTCGACGGCCCAGCGGGCGATGGCGAATTCGGGATGCTGGGTGGCGTCCCCGTCCTTGACCCTGTTGCGGTCGGCGAACACCGTCGTCCCGGTGTGGTCGACCAGTATCGATCCGAAGGGTTCGTCACCGTCGTCGAGTGCTTCGCGGGCCAACTCGACACATTTGCGCAGCTGACCGAGGTCGTTCTCGCTGATGGCCACGGAGGCGAGTTTACGCCCGCGCCGAAGCAGGAACCCTCACTCGCCGCCGCAACACGGGTCCGCCACCTCGAGGCGGCAGGCGCACGACGCGTTGACCGCGACGTCCGCGCGGGCCCGCGCCAACTCGAGTTGCTGCCCGATGATGACGGCCTCGGCGTCGCGGCCCAGCCGGCGAAGGCATTCGTGGTAGCCGTGCAGGCTCCATACGTTGTTCGGATGGTGGCTGGACCGGCTCAGTGTGGGGTCCAGGCCCAGGTCGGCGGCGTAGACGCGGGCGGCCTCCTCGACATGTCCCTGTTCGAGCAGCAGCGCGCCGTAGGCATGCCGGGTGGGCTGCATCCATCCCCAGGGCTCGTCGTAGGGCAGGGCGTCGTCGAGCTCGATGGCCCGGCGCAGGTACGTGAAGGCCGTATCGTAATCGCCTTCCCGATAGGCGATTTCACCGTTGAGCATCTGCTCGGCGATGGCCAGGATGTCCAGACTGGTGTTGTTGAACAGGTAGCGCGTGTCGGGTATGCGCCGGTACGCGGCGAGGAACCTGTCGCACTCGGAACGGGCCTGCTCCACCCGGCCGGTGGCCGCGTAGGCGACGCCGCGGCCGTAGTGGATGGTCGCGGTCGTGGTGCAGTAGAGCTCGGGATCGGCGGGTAGCGGTTCGGCGATCAGCTCGTCCCAGCGGCCGAACCGCACCAGCACGTGCACCCGCAGGGGAACGAAGGCCTCCAGCCAGTCGGCCATCGGCGGTGAGGCGACCGAGAGCACCTCGGGGGTGAGCTGCGCGGCCAGCTCCTCGGCGGCGTCAAGAGCGATCTGCGAACTGCCCTCGAACATGGCCGAATACACCACGAAATGAAGGTCGTGCGCCCGGTACAGCGAATAGAAGTTCAGCGCCCCCTCGCGGGCGACGAATTCTCTGTCCGCTTGTACCGCAGCGAGATTGGCCGTCACCGAGTTGCGGTAGTCCCCGCACAGCACGTCGATGTGGCTGGCCATGTGTTGCAGATGACCGGCGTCGGGCACCAGCCCGCGCAACAGATCGGCGGCGGGCAGCGCCGCCTGGGGCGTCGTCGACATCTCCATCGCGTGGATGTACAGATGCAGGACCCCGGGGTGTTGCCGTCCCGCGGCGGTGGCCAGCGCCACGTCGAGAATCCGTTTCGCCTCCACCACACGAGATCCCGGGGCGGGCTCACCGGTGCGGCCGTCCCACAACGCCCACGCGGTCACATTGAGCAGGGCGTCGGCGGCCAGCGTCTGCACGTCGATGTCCTCGGGATGGGCGGCGGCCAGCGCCGTCATCGCATCGGCGTAGTCGGCGTGCCCCGCCGTGAGGGCCTCGGCGTCCTCGGGGTCGGCGGTCGGAAATCGCTTGTGCAGAGCGGTGATCAGGTCGCGTTCCAGTGCCGAGGCGCGGCCGGTGGCGGCGCGCTCGAGTTCGGTACGGGCCCGGGCCAGCGATGCGGTCAGGTCGACCGGGTCGAACGCGTCCCAGGCCTTGTTGTAGTTGGGGCCGACCGCGTAGGCGATACCCCAGCGGGCGAGTGCGAAATCCGGGTCGAGCCGCAGTGCCCGCTCGAAGCACCGGATCGCCTCCTCGTGGTTGAAGGCGTACGACCAGACCATGCCGCGGTCGAACCACACCTGTGCCGGTTGCGAGGGGGTGTCCGTCGGCCGGTGATAGGTACCGAGCCGGTAGTACGGTTCGGTCTGGGCGGGATCCGTCACGACGCTGAGGTTAGTTCAGCAACCATGCCGCTGCGTACCGTTGGACGAACCACTGAGTCGAATGCGGCTGGCTCGACACCGGCGCGCCGCACATGTTCTAGTTCACCAATGCCGGGTTACACCCATGTCGAGGGTCTCAGTTCCGCGGATGTTCAGCGTCTGCGGTCGGTGTGGGCGCCGCTGGCCGATTCGGTGCGCGCACTGATCGACGCCAGTATCCGTTCGCAGGTCGACGCCGGCGAGGTCGCCGCCGTGCGGGCCCAGATCGACGACGCGACCGCGCGGTTGCGGGCCGAGCAGATCGACGGGCCGTTCGGTGTCCAGTTCACGTCGGACGGGGACCGGATGCCGTGGGGCAACCCGGCGATCGGGATCCGCAATCCGATCGCCCCGCCACTGGTGATGGTGAAGGACCCCGACGGTGGCGTCCACACCGATTTCCATCTCGGGGCCCCCTACGAAGGGCCGCCGGGCCACGTGCACGGTGGCATGGTGGCCATGGTCCTCGACCACGTGCTGGGGGAGGTGGCTGCCAGCGACTCGGATCGCCCGCGGTTCACCGGCACCCTGACCATCCGCTATCTGCGGGCGACTCCGCTGGGCGAACTCCATGCCGAGGGACGGATCACCCGCACCGACGGGATCAAAGCCTTTGCCTCCGGACATGTTTCAGATGCCGAGGGGATCACCGCCGAGGCCGAGGGGGTTTTCATCCTGCCGAAATGGGCGCGCGGGTGAGCTAGCGCGAGTCTCCTGCGGGCTCGACGCGATCGATCGCGATGTCCTCCAGGCTGCGGGTGATCGTGGTCAGTTCGCCGATCAGTATGCGGGCCGCGCCGTTGTCGGCGGACAGTGTCGAGGCCACGTTGTGCACGCGCCGCAGTGCGGTCGACAGCTCGGCGGTATCCAGGCTCCATGGCACGGCGGGGCTCGGTGGTGCGCCGCGCAGCGCCTCCACGTAATCGTCCACCGCGGCGACGAACTCGCTGTGCAGGGCTGAGGACGGATGCGTCGGCAGGCTGTTCTCCAGCGTGGTGCAGGCACTGGTCACCGAATTCAGCGCGGTGCGGTAGGACCGCAGCCACCGGCGCAGGATCGGCGGCTCGAGGCTGGTGGCGCCCCATGCGGCCTCGAATGCGGCCCGCGCCCGGAACGCCCGCTGCCAGGCTGCCGACAGGATCTCGGCAGGATGGTCGACCTCATGGACGAACGCCTTGATCACCAGTGCGGCGTAATCGATCTCGGTCATCAGCAGTTCTCCGGCCCGCTGGCGCAACCGGATCAACGCATGGTCGGGCAGCGCCACGTGGGCCATCACCGCCAGGGCGCCGCCGATCAATACGGCGACCAATCGGTCGGCATTGCCCGACCAGGGTGCGGACGCGCTCACCCCGACGGCGAACATCACGATCGCCCCCACGGCCGCGCCGACCGCGAGATAGCCGAACTGTGCGACACCGTAGGCCAGTCCGACGAACAGCAGCGCGCACACCGCCGAGCCGATCGGTCCGGGTTGCCAGACGAACGTGAGGATCGATGCGGCGATGATGCCGACGCAGAGGCCGGCGATGCGCCCGGCGCACCGGGTGTAGGTGTGTGCCGTTTCCGGCCGAAGCACCACCACGACGGTCAACGGCATCCAGTAGCCGTGCTCGAGCCCGCCGTAGCGGGCGGCGGCCACCGCGAGCGCTGTCGTCACCGCCAGCCGGATGGCGTGGCGCAGGATGGGTGAGGTCCAGGTCAGGTGTGAGCGGACCACGGCGGGTGCCGAGGCCAGCGAGCCGATCAGGTCGGGCCGGTGCAACTGGCCGAACCGCAG
Source organism: Mycolicibacterium nivoides (assembly GCF_003855255.1). NCBI lineage: Bacteria > Bacillati > Actinomycetota > Actinomycetes > Mycobacteriales > Mycobacteriaceae > Mycobacterium > Mycolicibacterium nivoides. The sequence continues at coordinate 1,723,941 of NZ_CP034072.1, forward strand.
GACTGCGGCCTCGCGCAGCTGTTCGCAGAAGCGTTGGGCCAGCGCCGTTTCGGGACCTGTCACGGCGGCCCCGGCAGTCTGGACGCGCACCAGGGCATGCTCGGCGTCCCGTCGTGCGGTGTGCCCGTGATCGGCGATCGCGTCGAGGAGCACCGCCGCGGCGGTCAACAGTTGCGGTAGCCCGGTGTCCGCCACGGACTCGTCGTCGCCATTGGTGTCACGGTCGGCGGTGGAACGCAGCGAGGCCAAGGTGCCGGCGAGGCGTTCCGGCAGCCGGTATCCGCCGTGGTAGGCCCTCGGCCGCTGGCTCACCTGGCTGTCGGCGAACACCTCACGCAGCCAGGTGAGCGGCGCGTCGTCGACGGCGGCTGCGCTGTTCGCCGCGACGTTGCGGGAATCGCTGGCCAGTGACCGGTAGGCGCGGGTGAGACCGTCGCGCTGGGCTCGCCAGCGCCGCGGCGGCCAGACCGCGATGAGTACGGCCTGCACCACACCGGCGACCACCACCAGGGTGGGCGCGAGCAGGGACTGGCCCAGTGTCGGTGCGACCGGTGGTGCCAACACCAGCAGTGCGCTCGCCGCCGAGGCCACCAGGCCGGCGTTGGCCCCGAGGGACCATTGCATACCCGCGGCGAAACACCACAGCACCACCGCTGCGATGAACACCGGGCTGTGCCCGCCGGTGAGGGTGCCGAGCAGCACCGCGATGGCCAGTTCCAAGGAGCCGGTGACGACCAGGGGAACCCGGCCGCCGGGGCTGCGTTGCAGGGCGATCGCACCGGCGATCACGCCGCCGCTCAGCGTCCACATCGCCGTCGCGCCGGAACCCAACGCGAGGGCGGCCGCAGTCACCGCCAGGACGCCGATCAGGCTTCGGGCCACCGCACCGGCGTCGGGGGTACTCAGCCGGAGTGCGTCGGCTGCCTGTCCACCCGTGTGCACCCCACCATTCTCACTCGCCGTGGCCCGCCGGTGGCACAACTGCCCACGCGTGGCGCGGATCGGTGCGCCGGTAGGTTCTCCCTCTGTGGAGAAAGTCATCGTTTTGTTGCGCGCCGCACATTCGGATGAGCAGTGGTGCCAGGGACTGCGCACCCGCGTGGCCGACGAACTGCTGGCGCTCGGGTTGCCGGGCCTGACGATCAATGTCCGTGACGACGCCGTGCGGGATTCGTTGATGACGTTGACGACCTTGGATCCGCCGGTGGTCGCGGTGGTCAGCCTGTGGGTCCGGCAGTACTACGGTGAACTGACCGGCAGGGCATTGGAAATACTTGCCGCCGAATGTGATTCGCTCGCGGCGTATCTGGTGACCGAATCGGTCCCGATGCCGGCGCCGCCGACCGCCGCGGGTGAGCGGACCGACGGCCTGGCCAACATCGCGCTGCTGCGCCGGCCTTCGGACCTGGATCGCGCCACCTGGCTGCACCGCTGGCACATCGACCACACCTCGGTGGCCATCGAAACCCAGGACACTTTCGGCTACACGCAGAACACCGTGGTCCGTGCCCTGACGGAGGATGCCCCGGCGATCGACGGCATCGTGGAGGAACTGTTCCGCCAGGCGGCGGTATCGGATCTGCACGCGTTCTTCGGCGCTGCCGACGACGACGATCTGGCCGATCGCATGGGCAAGATGGTGGCCAGCACGGATGCCTTCGGAGCCAGCAGCAACATCGACACCGTTCCGACCAGTCGATATGTCTACTCCAGCCCTTTCGCCGCCGGGGTTCCCGCACCCGGCCGGCAATAGTGAAACGTGTTCTAGTTAGGCTGCAGCGGTCACGGCGCGAACGCGAGGAGTGAGAGATGACCCTGCTGATCGAGGACAACAATCGGGTTCGCACCCTGACCCTCAACCGTCCGGACGCGCTCAACGCGTTCAACGAGGCGCTGTATGACGAGACGACGGTTGCCCTGCGCGACGCGGCCGAGGATCCCGACGTGGCGGTGGTGCTGCTGACCGGGGCCGGCCGGGCGTTCAGCGCGGGCAACGATCTCGTCGAGATGCAGACCCGCATCACCAACCCGGAATTCACCCCGGGCGAGCACGGGTTCTACGGGCTGATCGAGGTGATCGCCGATTTCCCGAAGCCGTTGATCTGTGCGGTCAACGGGGTAGGCGTGGGTATCGGCGCCACCATTCTCGGGTTCGCCGACCTCGCGTTCATGTCGTCCTCGGCGCGGTTGAAGTGTCCGTTCACCAGCCTGGGGGTGGCGCCCGAGGCGGCCTCCTCGTATCTGATGCCGCGACTGGTGGGCAGGCAGAACGCTGCCTGGCTGCTGATGTCCTCGGAGTGGGTGGATGCGACCGAGGCCCGTGAGATGGGTCTGGTGTGGAAGGTGTGTGAGCCCGATGATCTGTTGCCCGAGGCCCGTCGGTACGCCGAAACCCTGGCAGCCAAGCCGATTTCGAGTCTGATTGCCGTCAAACAGGCCATGGTGGCGCCGATCCGCGATGCGATCTCGGCCGCCGTCGAGCGGGAGAAGGCGTTGTTCGTCGAACTGGTGGGTGCCGCGGCCAACGTCGACGCGCTGGCTCAGTTCGCCGATCGCAAGCGTTAGCGGGTGGCCCGCGACGGGCAACCGTTGAACGCCTGCGGGCTCCCGTCGGCCGCCAGATGGGCGGCGATGATGGCGCGGATCGTGCGCCGGCATCGTCCGCAATCGGCGCCGGCGCCGCAGGCCTCGGCCACCTCTTTGGATGTGGTGGCCCCGGACTCCACGATCTCGTTGACGACCTGACTGGTCGCCCCGGTACAGAGGCAGACGAACATCAGTCGTCCTGCTCGTCGACGCTCATGATGTATGCCAACTTGCCGACGAACAGGCTCGGGTACGCACCGAATCCGGCGGTGGTCATCCACTCGGCGGCCGCGTCGGGGTGGTCGATCCACTGCCGGGCGGCGATCTCGTCGGAGACCTCCTGCAGGATCATCACTTCCTGGCCGTCGTCGAGCGCCTGGTAGACCCAGATCTTGCGGATGCCGCCCTGTTCGAAGCGGTCGAGACCGTCGTGCACCTTCCGCATCAGGGTGGAAACGTCGTCGACGGTGGCCACCGCTCCCACGATCACCCCGGCCACGTGCCCCTCGGGGGACGGTTCGGTCAGATCGATTTTCTCCACCACTTCGCCGCCGAATATCGGCGGGATATCTTCGACGCCGGAAATATCGAACCACTCGAAAATCGCCGGTGAACGCAACACGTCGCGAATGGACCGCGCGTGCCGAATTCCGATAGTCACCAATACGCGGCCGGGCTCCCAAATCGATTTATAGAGCACCACATGATGGGCGCCGATCGACAAAAGGCCGGAACGGTGTTTCTCCATCCATTTCCACATTTGTTCGACGTCGTCGACGCGGAAATCGCAAGACAGAATGAGCGAGTGCAAATCGTACTCACTCATTCCGTTACCGGCCTTTCTTTCGCGGTGTGACAAGAGATTAGCGCAGTCTAACCTTAGTTAGGACAGCCAGTCCACTCCTCGTGGCCACGCCTCGGTCCGGGTGGTCCGAAGGGTCCGACAATGTCGCACGAACACGCCGAATTGGGCGTTAATCATTGCGCCTCACCACGCTTTCTGCACTAGATTGGAAGTGCACGACACGCGGCAACACTTGACCAGCCCTCAAGGTGCTTAGGAGTCACGATGCAAGGCGATCCAGATGTTCTGAAATTGCTCAACGAGCAATTGACGAGCGAACTCACCGCAATTAACCAATATTTCTTGCACTCGAAGATGCAGGACAATTGGGGATTCACCGAACTGGCGGAACACACCCGCTCCGAGTCTTTCGAAGAGATGCGGCACGCGGAGACCATCACCGACCGAATCCTGCTCTTGGACGGTCTGCCCAACTATCAGCGGTTGTTTTCGCTGCGGGTCGGACAGACGCTTCGCGAGCAGTTCGAGGCCGATCTGGCGATCGAGTACGAGGTGGTTGCGCGCCTCAAGCCCGGGATAATCATGTGCCGCGAGAAAGAGGACGCGACGTCGGCACGCATCCTGGAGACGATCCTGGCCGACGAGGAAGGCCACATCGACTACCTGGAAACCCAACTCGAGCTCATGGAGAAGTTGGGCGACGCGCTCTACGCAGCGCAGTGCGTCTCCCGCCCGCCGCAGTAGCGCCAGGAGTTTCGGCTCAAGCCGCCCTGGGTAGCCCGGTGACCGCCGGTTGCCCGGGGCGGCTTTGTTCGCGCTGTAACTTTCATAGCTTGTCTAACGATATCGTGGTTGAACTGGCAGGCAGGTGAAAGGAAGTCATGTCGAGCCCATCAACCACCGCCGAGCAGACCTCTGGCGCGGCACTGCTGAGCGTGCGCAGACGCAACCTCGTGTTCGTCGCTGTTCTGCTCGGCATGCTGCTGGCCTCGCTCAACCAGACCATTGTCGCCACGGCCCTGCCGACCGTGGTGGCCGATCTCGGCGGCGCCGGCCATCAGGCGTGGGTGGTGACCAGCTACCTGCTCGCGTCCACGGTCGTCACCGCTGTCGTCGGGAAAGTCGGCGACATCTTCGGCCGCAAAGTCGTGTACCAGGTGGCGGTCCTGTGTTTTCTCGTCGGATCGGTCCTCAGCGGTCTGTCCGGGTCGATGGCCATGCTGGTGGCCGCCCGCGCGCTACAGGGGATCGGTGGCGGCGCGATCATGGTGACCTCCTCGGCCCTGATCGCCGAGGTCATCCCGTTGCGCGACCGAGGCCGATATCAGGGTGCGCTCGGGGCGGTATTCGGCGTCACGACCGTGGCGGGCCCGCTGCTCGGCGGCTTCGTCACCGATCACCTCGGCTGGCGCTGGGCGTTCTGGCTCAGCATCCCGGTCGGCCTGGTGGTGCTCGTGGTCGCCGCCGCCACGATCCCGGCGCTGACGTCCCGCCCCGCGCGTCCGGTGATCGACTACGCCGGGATCGTCTGGGTCGGGATCGGGGCCTCCGGTCTCACTCTGGCCACCAGTCTCGGTGGCGAGCTGGCCTGGACGTCACCGACCATCATCGGTCTGGTGGTCGGGTCGATCCTGGCCCTGGCGATGTTCGTGCGGGCGGAAACCAGGGCAGCAGAGCCGATTCTGCCGATGCGCTTGTTCCGGAACCCGGTCTTCACGATGTGTTGCGTGCTGTCGCTGGTGGTCGGCTTCGCGATGCTCGGAGCGCTGACCTTCATGCCCACCTTCATGCAGTTCGTCGACGGGGTATCGCCATCCGAATCGGGATTGCGGACGATGCCGATGGTCATTGGCCTGCTGATCACATCGACCGTCAGCGGCAGTCTGGTGGGCCGTACGGGTCGCTACAAGATCTACCCGGTCGCAGGTACGGCGATCATGCTCGTCGGCTTCGTGCTGCTGTCGCGGATGAATGCCGCGACACCGATCCCGCTGCAGTCGCTGTACCTGTTGATCCTGGGCGCCGGTATCGGCATGTGCATGCAGGTGCTCGTCCTCATCGTGCAGAACACGTCGGACTTCGCCGATCTGGGCGTTGCGACGTCCGGGGTGACGTTCTTCCGGACCATCGGGAGCTCGTTCGGTGCCGCCATTTTCGGTTCGCTGTTCGCCGGATTCCTCTCGGACCGGCTTCCGAGCGCACTCGCGGCCAGCGGTGCCCCCGCCGTCGCGGGTGCCTCGCCCAAGGCCTTGCACGAGCTGCCGCCCGAGGTCGCCGCCCCGATCGTGAACGCCTACGCCGATGCGCTGGATCTGGTGTTCCTCTGCGCCGCGCCGGTGGCACTTGTCGGCTTGATCGTCGCGCTGTTCCTCAAAGAGGTGCCCCTGCTCGAGGCGGAGGCCACGTTGGCGGCCGACCTCGGCGAGGGTTTCGGCATGCCGAGTTCCGAATCTGCCGACCAGGTGCTGGAGAACGTGGTCAGCCGGCTGATGCGCAGTTCACCGGAGATCCGGCTGCGCAACGTGGCCGGCGGGCCGGGGTGCGAGCTCGACGTGGCCGGACTGTGGGCGCTGCTCAAGATCTACCGGCACAGCCAGATATTCGGCTCGGCTCGCCTGACCGAGATCGCCGACCGCCTCGTCGTGCCCTTCGAAGTGCTCGAGCCGACATTCAACCGCCTGGTGCAGGACGGTTATGTGTTGCGCACGGGGGACAGCCTGTGGTTGACGCAGAGCGGGGTGCGGCAGGTCGACGGGGTATCCGCCGCGCTGGTCGGGCGGATCGTCGACAAGCTGGACGAATCCCCGTCCTTCGAGGGCCGCCCAGACCGCGCGCAGGTAGAGGCCGCGCTCGAGCGCATCGCCCACCGGGTCGTGGTGCAACGGGACTGGGGTGAAGACCGAACCCCCGAGCTGACCGGCCCGGGAGCAAAAAACTAGAACTTGTTCCAGAATTGCCGAGTCGCGCGTACGATTCGGCCATGAGCCGTATCGGAGAATTTCCCGACGACGACGTGGCCGGCTGGATCCTGAGGTCCCCCGAGATCGGCACCGCCATGGCCAACTACACCAATGCGGTGTACACCAAGGGGCGGTTGCCGCTGCGGGTGCGGGAACTGGCCCGCATGGTGATCGCGCTCGACAACGAATGCGTGGTGTGCCAGAACACCCGTGACTCCGATGGGGTCGCGGCAGGCGTGGACGAGGATCTCTACGATCACGCCGCCGAGTGGCAGACCTGGCCCGGCTACAGCGCGCAGGAGCGGGTCGCCGCCGAGTTCGCCCAGCGTTTCGCCAGTGATCACACCGGGCTGCGTGACGACGAGGACTTCTGGGAGCGCGCCGCTGAGCAGTTCGACGCCGAACTGCTCACCGACCTGGCGCTGTCGTGTGCGATGTGGCTGGGAATGGGCCGGATGCTGCGGACCCTCGACATCGGGCAAACCTGCAAGATCACTCTTTAGGCCGTGCCGACCCGGCGCACAATGTGGTTGTGACAGCTGGATCAGCTGGACTGTCCCGGCCGGCGCAACCGCTGGCCGCGGCGGCGATCGCCCAGCTGGAAGCCGATGGCGTCGCGACGCTGATCGGCACGGTGGTCAGCCCGGCCGGGTTGACGCACGCGAAAACCGTTCCGCTGCGCCGGATGGGGATCTTCGCGGATCCCGGTCTCGGCGCCAGCCCGGTGTTTCACGCGTTCACCATCGACCAGACGGGTATCGCGATGAGCGAGGCCATCGGGGTGGTGGGGGATCAGCGGATCCGGATCGATCTCAGCGCGTTGCGCATCCTCGGTGACGGATTGGCTTGGGCGCCTGCCGCTTTCTACAACCAGGATGGTTCACCCGATCCGTACTGCGGCCGAGGGGTTCTGCAGCGCGTCGAGGACCGTCTGGCGGCGGCCGATCTGACCGCGCTGGTCGGGCACGAGGTGGAATTCGTACTCGTCGGGCCGGACGGCAGTCGGTTGCCGTCGCTGCTGTGGGCGCAGTACGGGTTGGCCGGGGTGCTCGAGTTCGAAGGATTCGTACGCGATGTCACCGATGCGGCCAACCGGTCCGGGGTGGCCATCGAGCAGTTCCATCCCGAATACGGGTCCAATCAGTTCGAGATATCCCTGGCCCCGTTGCCGCCGGTGGCGGCCGCGGATCAGCTCGTGCTCATGCGGATCATCGCCGCACGGGTGGCCCGGCGACACGGCCTGCGGGTGAGCCTCTCACCGTTGCCGTTCGCCACCGGGGTGGGCACGGGTGCCCACCAACACTTTTCGTTGAGCCTGGATGACGCACCGGTGTTCTCGGGTGGAAGCGGAGTCCGGGGGATGACGCCTCAGGGCGAATCCGCCCTCGCGGGCCTTCTCACCGGTCTGCCGGCCGCACAGGGTGTCCTGTGCGGGTCGGTGTTGTCGGGGCTGCGGATGAAGCCGGGCTACTGGTCGGGGGCCTACAACTGCTGGGGCACCGAGAACCGCGAAGCCGCGGTGCGATTTCTGATCGGCGGTCCGAGCAATCCGTACGGAGCCAATGTCGAGGTGAAGGTCATCGACCCGTCGGCCAACCCGTATCTGGCCACGGCGACGATTCTCGGTCTCGCCGAGCGCGGAATCGCCGAAGGGCTGGCGCTGAGTCCCGAAGTCCGGGTCGACCCGGCCTCGCTGAGCGATGCCCAGCGCGCAGGCGACGGCATCGCGCTGCTATCCAGCCGCCAGGCCGACAACCTCGCCGCGCTGGACTCCTCGGCACTGATCCGGCGAATACTCGGCGATCAGCCCGTGGACGCCGTGCTCGCGGTCCGCCGCTACGAGCAGGAGAACTTCGGCGATCTGGAGGCCGGGCAGCTCACCGAGCGGTTCCGGATGGCCTGGAGTATTTGAGTGTGCGTGAGCATTTGAGCGTTTGAGCGTTTGGGCATTGCCCGCGAAGGCAATACCGACGCGATGATCGGAAGACTTCGCTCCGTCGTGCTGGACTGCCGGGATCCCCGGGCCTTGGCCGAGTTCTACGCCGGGCTACTGGGCGGAGAGATCGCCGCCCAGGACGACACCTGGGTGGTGGTGACGGATCCGGCGGGCCGCCGGGTGGCGTGTCAGTACTCACCGGAACACGAGCCGCCGGATTTCCCGGATTCGCGGGGGTCCCAGCAGCTCCATCTGGACATCGAGGTCGACGATCCGGACGTGGCCCAGCGTCAGGTTCTGACGCTGGGTGCCACCCGGGTCACCGATGCCGTTGGCGAGGACAACTTTCGGGTGTTCCGCGATCCGGCCGGCCACCCGTTCTGCCTCGTATGGGGCATCGACTGATGGACCCCCGGGTCAGACCAGCCCGGTGGCGTCGAACACCCACGACATGTCGGCGGTGGCGAAGTTCTCCAGCCAGTCCGGCGGCGCGTGGTTGGCCAGGGCGCCCATGTCCCAGTAGTCCTTCCACAGTGTCACCTTGCCGTTCTCGACCCGATGCACCGTGACGAACTGGAGCACTGCGGATTCGCCTGTGACCCAGTGCCATTCCTCATGGTGTTCGTACATCGCGTCCGGACCGTTCTCGACAAGCAGGCCGGAGAAGTTCTGGTATGACGCCAGGGGCTCGAGACCGATCTTGAGGCGCTTGACAATGTCCTCGGGTCCTCTGGCGGCCGCGGCCGGCCCCACCGGCATGTCCAGGTAGATGCAGTCCTCGGAAAGATAGGTCTTCAGCAACTCCCAGTTGCGGTCGGACAGGGCTTTCCACATTTCGCGGACGGTCTGCTCGACGGAGCCAACGGTTTGCTCAACGGACACTGGACAATTCACCTTTCTCGACGGCCGGCGCGGGAGTATGGTGCGCGGCGCGCAGGAACTGGCCGGTGCGCCGGCGTCCCACCAGGTCGGTCAGCGCGCCGTCGGCGAACACAGTGCGCCCACCGACCAGCACCGCGGTGACGGTGTCGTCGTTGCGGTTCACCATGCGGGACAGCCCGCCGTAGTGGTCGACGGTCTCCTCGGCGTAGGCGTCGAGGGAGTCGTCGAGCCGCTCCGGGTCGATGACCACAACGTCGGCGCGATCCCCGATGCGCAGGTGGCCGGCGTCGATCCGGTACCAGTCGGCGAGCTCACCGGTGAGCCGGTGCACTGCCTGCTCGATCGACATGAAGGGCGTGCCCGCCCGCTCGGCGTCGCGGACATGCCGCAGCAGCCGCAGGCCCATGTTGTAGAACGCCATGTTCCGCAGGTGCGCACCGGCGTCCGAGAACCCGAGCTGGATACCCGGATCGCGGGCCAGCTTCTTGAGCACCTCGGGCCGGTGGTTGGAGATGGTGGTGCGCCACCGGAGCGCGGTGCCGTGCTCGAGCACCAGATCCAGGAAGGTGTCGACGGGGTGGAGCTCGCCCCGCTCCTGACCGACCTGGCCGAACGACTTGCCGACCACGGATTCATCAGGGCAGGCGACGATTTCGGCATCGAAGAAGTCCCGGTGCCACACCCGCACCCCGAACTTGTTGTCATAGTCCTTGCGGAACCTGCGCCGGTATTCCTCGTCGCGCAGCAGTTCATTGCGCTCGACCTCGTCGCGCAGGTGCAGAGCTGCTGCGCCGGAGCCGAACTCCTCGAACACCACCAGGTCGATGCCGTCGGCGTACACCTCGAACGGTACCGGCAGGTGTTGCCACCGGAAGTTCCCGCCGAGCGCGTTGGCCAACCGGGCCAACGGCCCCATCATCCAGATCGCGTACGGGTTGGCCTTGATGTCGGCGGCCGACAGCAGGCTGGTCTTCAGCGGGTTGCGCAGCAGCCCGAGCGACTGGGCCACCTGTGAGGCCAGGTTGAGCGGATTCTGGATGTCGGGGCCGGACTGCAGCACCCGGCCGGCGCGGCGCAGGATCGACTTGAGCCGGCGCAGCTCACGCGGTTTGGCATAGGTCGAGGGCAGGGTGCGGGACCGGCAGGTGTCGCCGTCGATCTTGTCGAAAAGCAGCTGCTGTGAAGACATCCCGACAAATCCGGCGTCCAAGGCCTCTATGAGCATCTGCTCCATGCGGGCCTGCTCGGCGGCGGTCGGCCGCTCGTCCTTGCGGGTGGCGCGGTCGAGTCCCATCACGGCGGTCCGCATGTCGGAATGCCCGATGAAGGCGGCCAGGTTGGGGCCAAGCGGCAGCGACTCCAGCGCGGCCACGTATCCGTCGCAGTCGGTCCAGGTCTTGTTGTCGTCCACTGCTGCGATGACCTGATCCCGCGGGATCGCCTCGACGCGGCCGAACAGATCGCCCGCGTCGACCCCGCCGACGTGCACGGTCGACAGCGAGCAGGAACCGAGCATCGCGGTGGTGACGCCATGACGCAGTGATTCCGACAGCGACGGGCCGTTGAGCACCTCGACGTCGTAGTGCGTGTGGATGTCCAGCATTCCGGGCAGAACCCACTTGCCGGTCGCGTCGACGACCTGTGGGCAGTCGGTCTCGTCGAGAGGCTCTGGGGAGATGGCAACCACATGCCCGTCGCGAATTCCGATGTTGCGGACCGCTGACGGGGCGCCGGTGCCGTCGAACCACCGGCCGTTGCGAATGATTGTGTCGAAGCTCACCCAGCCATAGAACAGGGCCGGTAACGCCAGTGTCAATGAAAATAGTGAACAGATTTGAAAAAATGTCTACTGGATGGGGCGGAGGCGCGGTCACCTGGGCTTATAGCGGGGCCCACGCGTCTGGCACCCGCCCGTCGAGGTCGCTGAACCCGTAGTGGCGGGCCAGGGCCGCCGAGCTGACAGACTGCTGGTTCCAGCGGGCCCGGTCCGGGTCGGCGGCCACCGCCGCGACGCCGCGCCCGACGAACCTGGGTGACTCGGATTCGGCGAAACCCGGCGGAGCGGCCGGGTAGCCGTCGGTGCGGGCCAGGTCGAGGGCGGACCGCCAGTTCGCCTCGCTGACGCCGTAGTTGTCGAGCATCATCTCCGAGCGCAACCAGCCCGGGGTGACCGCGACCGCGGTGGCGCCGAATGCGGCGAGCTCGTGCCCATGACTGAAGGCCAGCCGGTTCACCGCGGTCTTCACCAGGTCGTAGAACACCGACAGCCGGGGGTTCTCGGCATTGAATTCGGTTGTCCCATCGGTGATCTCGAACAACAGGCCGCCGGGCCGGTCGGCGAGCAGCGGCAGGATGCAGTGCGAGGTGATCAGGTGGGTATCGAGCCCCAGCCGGAGCATCCGCAACCCGTCGTCGAGATCGTGCTGCCACATCGGCCGGCCCCAGGTGTCGGGCGGTCCCTTGAGCACCTCGGCGCCCCAGATGTCGTTGACCAGGATGTCGATGTGTCCGTAGTCGGCCTTGAGCCGCCCGGCCAGCATGCGCACCTGCGTCACGTCGAGGTGGTCGACCTGTACGGCGATGCCGGAACCGCCCAGTTCCGTGACCAATTCGGCTGTTTCCTCGATGGTCTCGGGCCGGTCGTAGTCGGAGTCGCGGCTTCCGCATCGGCTGCTGCGCCCGGTGCACACCACGGTCGCACCGACCTCGCCCAACGCCGCGGCGATGCCCCGGCCCGCGCCACGGGTGGCCCCGGCGACCACCGCGACGTATCCCCGTAGCGCGTCCGGGTCCGGTGTCCAGCCCATCCGATGAGTATCCCGCCGTGCGCAGTTCTATAGCTGCGGTTCGGCATTTCAGCGCATACTGGCCGAGGTGACTCCACTGCAGCGCTACATCGCCGAGGAAATCGCGACCGATCACCTCGACGGGTTGTTGTCGCGCCGGGAGGCGCTGCGACGACTGGGACTGTTGGGAATCGGCGCCGCCGCGGCGACCGCGCTGATCGCCGCCTGCGGGGAAGCGAAGCAGTCCGACACCGCCGCAACACCTACGGCAACACCCAATGCGGCGCCAGGTACCGCCCCGGCACCGGCCCAGCCGCCGGGACTGCAGGGCGCGGTGCCCACCAGTCCGGTCAGTTGGGCGGGCCCCGATGGTGAGTTGCAGGGTGCCTGGGCCGCCGCGCCGGAACCCAAGGGCGCCGTTCTCGTGATCCATGAGAACAAGGGGCTCACCGACCACATCCGTTCGGTGGCGGGGCGGTTCGCCGGCATCGGGTATTCGGCTCTGGCGATCGACCTGCTCTCTGCGCAGGGCGGTACCGCCGCATTCGCCGACCCGGCCAACGCCACCGCCGCGTTGAGCAAGATCGAACCGCCGGAGTTCATCGCCAATCTGCGATCCGGCATCGAGGAGGTGCAACGGCGCGTTCCGGGGCGCAAGGTCGCCGCGGTCGGTTTCTGCATGGGCGGTGGGCTGGTCTGGCGGCTCCTGGCGGCGGGTACTCCCGCGCTGGCTGCCGCGGTGCCGTTCTACGGTCCGGCGCCTGATGATCCGGATTTCGGCGGTTCACGCGATGTCGCGGTGCTCGCCTTCTACGGCGCCCTGGACCAGCGGGTCAACGCAACCGAACCGGTGGTGCGCGCGGCGCTGGAGAAGGCCGCGATGGTGCACGAGTTGATCACCGAACCCGATGCCAACCATGCGTTCTTCAACGACACCGGCGATCGCTACGACCCGGTGGCCGCAGCCGATGCCTGGCGCCGCATCCAGAGTTGGTTCGCCACGCATCTCGCCTGACCTGCGCGCGGGCTTGTTCAGCGGCTGTTCAGATCGCGGTTGCGGCCTCGTTGTTGACCGCACACGCGGCCCGGTTCTGATCATGGCATGCGGGTTGTCCAGGTCGCCAACTTCTACGGCCCGCGATCGGGAGGTCTCCGGACCGCTGTCGACCGCCTGGGCGCAGAGTATTGCGCACTTGGCCACGAGGTATATCTCATCGTCCCGGGTCCGCACCCGCAGCGCCATGTCCTCGCCGGCGGCGTCGTGCGGATATCTCTGCCTGCCAGGCTCATCCCGTTCACCGGCGGCTACCGGGCGGTGCTGCCCGGTCCGGTGACGGCGTTGCTGAAGCAGCTCGTTCCCGACGCAATCGAGGTGTCGGACCGGTTGACCCTGAGGTCGCTGGGCCCGTGGGGCCGTAAACACGGGGTGGCCACGGTGATGATCTCCCACGAACGACTGGACCGGTTGGTGGGACAGGTGCTGCCACGGCCGGCCGCGATCATGGTCGCGGACTTCGCCAACCGGCGCACCGCGGCCAACTACGACGCCGTGGTGTGCACGACGGGCTTCGCGCGTGAGGAATTCGACCGGATCGGCGCCGACAACGTCGCGACCGTGCCGCTCGGGGTGGACCTCGAGCAGTTCCACCCGCGGCGCCGGTGTGCCGAGATGCGCAGCCGATGGGCCGCGCCTCAGCAGACCCTCCTGGTGCACTGCGGCAGGCTGTCGGTCGAGAAACATGCCCACCGCAGCATCGATACCGTTGCCGCCCTGCGTGATTCAGGTGTGGATGCGCGGTTGGTGGTGGTCGGGGAGGGGCCGTTGCGGGCGCGGCTGGAACGGCAGGCCAACGGGCTGCCGGTGGCCTTCACCGGGTACATCGGCTGCCGGGACACCGTGGCGACCATCTTGGCCTCGGCCGATGTGGCACTGGCGCCGGGACCGCACGAGACCTTCGGCCTGGCCGCCCTGGAGGCGCTTGCCTGCGGAACTCCGGCGGTCGTGTCGCGGACCTCGGCACTGGCCGAGATCCTCACCTACGACAGCGGGGCGACTGCCGACAACGACGCGCACGCCATCGCGCGGGCCGTCACCTCGGTGATCGGCCGGCCCGAACCGCTGCGCCGCAGCAGCGCCCGGCAGCGTGCCGAGCAGTTCACCTGGCCGCGATCCGCAGCCGGCATGCTCCATGCCCTGGGAGCCCGGTAGACAAACCGACTTTTGCGCACGATGACGCCAGACCTGGTGTGCCGGTGCACCCCGGCCCTATGTTCCCCGGGTCATATTTACGCGCGCGCTGCCTGAAGGACGGTCGAGCATGTCCGAAACCACCACAGCCCCAGAATCGTTGGGCTACCCGCCGCCGGCCGGCCGGCAGCTGCGCGGCAACCTCGGGGTGGCCTCGATCGTTTTCATGGTGGTGGCCGCGGCCGCACCGCTGGGTGTGATCGGTGGTGTGGTGCCGTTGGGTATCGCGTCGGGCAACGGCGCCGGATTCCCTGCCACGTTCATCGCCGCCACGGCGGTGCTGCTGTTGTTCGCGGTCGGCTTCACCGCGATGACCCCGTATGTCGACGAGGCGGGCGCCTTCTTCTCCTATGTTCGTCAGGCGCTCGGCTTGCCCACCGGCATCGGTATTGCCTTTGTGGCACTCGTGAGCTACGTGGCGCTGGAGGCCGGCGTGTACGGACTGCTCGGCCCCGCCGGGGCCAGTGTCGTCGAGCTGGCAGGCGGGCCGGCTCTGCCCTGGTGGGTGTTCGCCGCGGTGGCCTTCGCTGTCACCACCTACCTCGGTTACCGCAACATCGAGCTGTCCAGCCGTGTGTTGGGCGTGCTGCTCACCGCCGAGATCGCGATCGTGCTGGTGCTCGACCTGGTGATCGTGGCCAACGGAGGCGATCACGGATTGTCCTCGGGCATCGTCAACCCGACTGCGATCTTCTCCGGATCACTGGGCATCGGGCTGCTCTTCGCGATCATCAGCTACGTCGGATTCGAGGCCACCGCGATCTTCCGCGACGAGGCCCGCACTCCCGAGCGGACGATTCCGCGGGCCACCTACCTGGCGCTGATCCTGATCGGGGTGTTCTACGCGGTCACCAGCTGGGCGTTGATCTCGGGTTGGGGCGACGAGCAGGCCATCGCCCGCGCCACCGACTCGGGCTCCACCTTCCTCGGCGACACCGCGCACCGGTACATCGGCGCGGCCGGCGCCGACATCATCACGGTGCTGTATTTCACCAGCCTGTTCGCCTGCATCCTGGCCTTCCACAACGTCGCGTCGCGGTACGTGTTCGCGCTCTCGCAGCGCGACGTGCTTCCCGCGCGGCTGAGCCAACCGCACGACCGGCACGGCTCACCCCATCAGGCCTCGCTGTGGATTTCCGGTGTCGTAGCGGCAGGTATCCTGCTGGCGGTGGTGTTCGGGCTGGACCCGGCCGCCCAGTTCTACACCTGGTTCGCCGGGGCGACGACGGTCGGTGTGGTGCTGCTGATGATCGCCACCAGTGTCGCGGTTCTGGTCTACTTCGCTCGCGACCGGCACGGCCATTCACTGTGGCGGGTGCGCATCGCCCCAGGGCTCGGTCTGGCGGGTCTGCTGGGTGCGCTGGTGCTGATCCTGGCCAACCTCAACGATCTGGTCGGCGGTTCCAGCGTGCTGGCCTGGGTGATCGTCGGCGTGCTCGTCGCCGCCTTCGCGGCCGGTGTGGTCGTGGGCCGTCGGGTCGGGAGCACCTCATGACGGTCAACGGTGCGGTGAGCGCGCCGGCACGGACCGCCGAGGACGATGCGGTGTACGGCATCCAGGACGGTTCGATCACCGAGGTCGAGGTCGGCTGGAGTGATCCCCTCGGTCACGCGCAGGGCAAGCGGATCCCGGCCGCCGGCTTCCTCGACCGGGCCCGCGGCAGCGGATTCGCCTTCTGCGAAGCATCTTTGGGGTGGAACACCGATGCCACGGTGATCGACGGGTTGCGGCTGACCAATTGGGACGGCGGTTATCCGGACGTCCACGCGGTGCCGGACCTGTCGACGTTCCGGCCGCTGCCGTGGCGTCCCGGTACCGGGCATGTGCTCTCCGACATCGTCACCCATGACCGCAGTCCGTCACAGCTGGATCCCCGTGCGGTACTGCGGCGGGTACTCGCACAGCTGGCCGAGCTCGGCTACACCGCCAAGGTCGGCGTCGAGTTGGAGTTCTACCTGCTCGACCCGGACGGGTCGGCATTCCAGCCCGACATCCATGCCTACTCACTGGAGAACGCGAACGCCCTCGATCCGCTGCTCACCGATCTGCAGCAGACTCTTGCCGCCTTCACCCGGCTGGAGGGGATCGAAACCGAGTACGGCCCGGGGCAGGTCGAGGCGAACCTGATCTACGCCGATGCCCTGGAGGCCGCCGACGATGCCGCCCGGCTCAAGTACGCGGCCAAAGAGGTGGCCCGCAGACACGGCAAGATCGCCAGCTTCATGCCCAAACCGTTCACCGAACACTCGGGAAGCTCGGCGCACCTGCACATCTCGCTGTGGCGGGACGGCGACCCGGCCTTCGCCCCGCAGGGCGGCCAGGAGAACCAGCTGGCGCTGTGGTCGATCGCCGGGCTGCTCGAGCATCTGCCGTCGATCACCCTGTTCGGTGCGCACTCGGTCAACGCATACCGGCGGTTCGTACCGGATTCGTTCGCACCGGCCACAGTGACCTGGAGCCGGGACAACCGGAGCGCGGCGGTGCGATCCCTGGTGGATGCCGACCCCTCGGCTACCCGCATCGAATTGCGCAGTGGTGCTTCGGATTCCAACCCGTACTGGTTGGTGGCCTCGGCGCTGGCCGCCGTGGTCGCAGGCATCCGGGCCCAGCGCACGCCACCGGTCGCCGAGGGCGGCAACCTCTATTCCAAGGGGACGGCGCTGCCGGAGTCTCTCGGCGTGGCGATCGCGCTGGCCACCCAGGACGACACCGTGGCCGAAATTCTGGGGCACGACTCCGTGCACGATTTCGCTGCGATCGCACACAGCGAATGGCTGGAATACAGCCGCCACGTCAGCGACTGGGAACGTCGACGTTATCTGGCCACCTCATGACCGCGACAGTGGACGGACGCGAGACCAGACGCGAACAGCCGCTTGGTGGTTCGGTGGCCGACCGGCTGGGCAGGCTTCCGGATATCGTCGACGAACTTCGGCGCGGTGATGTGGCCGCCGAGCGGGACCGGGTGCTGCAGTACGACGCGGTGCGCCGCCTCCGGGCCGCCGGGCTACTCGCATTGCGGGTGCCCGCCCGGTACGGCGGACCCGGCGGCAGCGTCCGTGACGTGACCGGCGCCGTGATCGAGATCGCGCGCGCCAGTTCCAATGTCGCCCAGGCGCTGCGGGCTCACTTCGGATACGCCGAGCGCTTGTTGAGCAACCGTGCCACCGAGGATGAGCGCGTGCGCTGGTTCGCCCGGATCAACGACGGGCTGGTGTTCGGCAACGCGATCACCGACGGGGCCGGCCGGTCACCGTCGAGTGCGGACACCACGGTGCTGGCGGACGACGACGGTGTACTGCGTCTGAACGGCTACAAGTTCTATTCGACCGGATCGTTGTTCGCCGACGTCATCGCGGTGTCGGCGGTGGACGTCGAGAGGCGTGACCTGCAGGCGATCGTTCCGACGGATCGCGCCGGGGTCGAACTCTTCGACGACTGGGACGGGTTCGGCCAACGGCTGACGGCCAGCGGCGGTACCCGGTTCACCGATGTGGTGGTGCACCCTGACGAGGTCACCACGGTGTCCGACGGGGATCACCTGGGCCACAGCACCACATTCCTGCAGCTGTACCTGGCCGCGGTGGCCGCGGGCATCGCATACGGCGTCCTCGACGACGCCGTGCGGTATGTGCGGACCAAGGCCCGGCCCGCGGCGCACTCCCTGTCCGACAGTGCCTCAACCGACCCGTTCGTCCTGCAGGCCGTGGGCGATATCGCGGCCGACGCGGAGGCGGCGGGCACGCTGGTGCTCACCGCTGCCGCGGCGATCGACGCGGTGGTGGACAGCGGCCGCCAGCATGATGGGCAGGCACTGGCCGACGCGGCGATCACGGTCGCCCGCGCACAGTTGGTGGCCGAACGGCTGACGCTCTCGGCGGCCCAGCGGTTGTTCGACACCGGCGGCGCGTCCGCCACGTCCCGGGCGCTCAACCTGGACCGGCACTGGCGCAATGCCCGCACGGTGGCGAGCCATAACCCGCTGGCCTACAAGGCATATGCGGCGGGCGATTTCGCGGTCAACGGGGTCTGGCCGCCGGCCAACGGATACTTCTGAGACACCGGATCGGCAGATTCGGGCACATCGCGCCCTGACGGGGCCGATAATTGCCTGAGTCAGGACGAATCTCAGGGGGTCCGGATGCTTCGACTTGCAGTGTTGGTCGTGTCGGTGTTCTTGCTCGGCGGGACGACTGTTGCGTGCGGGCAAGCGGATTCGCCTACCGGCCACGGCCGGCATTCGGAGACGGTCACCGCCAGCCCGGGCACGTCGGTCCCGACGGGCCCCGTCATCGCGATCGAGGGCATGGGGTTCAGCGCCCTCGGGCCCGTCGCGCCGGGGACCGAGATCACGATCATCAACAACGACGAGGTCGAGCATTCGGTGACGTCGCGGACCAAGGGACTGTTCGACGTCCACGTCGAGGGCAAGGGGCGGGCGACGCTCACGGCTCCCCAGGATGCGGGGGAGTACGCCTTCTACTGTCTCTATCACCCGGCGATGCTGGGCACCCTGACGGTCAAGTAGACCCTCAGCGGGTAGACCAAGCCACCGGCATGCGCTTGATGCCGTGGATGAACTGCGACTGCAGTCGGTCGGGTTCCTCGGTCACGACGATGTCGGGCAACTGGCGGTGCAACTCCTCGAACGCCACGGTGATCTCCCGACGTGCCAGGTTTGCTCCGAGGCAGAAATGTGCACCGCCGCCGCCGAATCCGAGATGGGGATTGGGATGGCGGGTGATGTCGAACATCCACGGATCGGCAAACTTCGACTCGTCCCGATTCGCCGATCCGTACCACAGCGTCACCTTCGCGCCCGCCGGCAGCGGTGTCCCGCCGAGCACCGTGTCCTGGGTGACCGTGCGGCGCATGTAGCTCACCGGCGAGGCCCAGCGCACGATCTCCTCCACCGCGGTCGGGGCCAGTTCCTCGTACCGCGACCACCATTTCTCGCGCTCTTCGGGGAACCGGGTGAGCGCGAGCACGCCGTGGCTGATGGCGTTGCGGGTGGTCTCGTTGCCCGCGACCACCAGCAGGATGAAGAACGAGGCCACCTCCGCGGAGGTCAGCCGTTCGCCGTCGACCTCCGCCTGGACCAGGCTCGTCGTGAGGTCCTCGGTGGGCACCGCCCGGCGCTCGTCGGCCAGCGCCGTCGCATACGCGCCGATGTCCATCGCCACCTGCAGGAACTCGTCGAAGTCGGTGGTCAGATCAGGGTCGCCGAACCCCAGGATCACGTTGGTCCAGTGGAAGATCCGTTGATGGTCCGGTTCGGGGATGCCCATCATGTCGCAGATGATCTGCAGCGGTAGCGGGCCTGCGAGTTCGGTGACGAGTTCGGCGTTGCCGTCGGGATTTCTGGCCACCATGTCGGCGACCAGTCGCCGGGCCCGGTCACGGACGGAATCCTCGATCAGGGCCACCACCCGCGGGGTGAAAGCGCTGCGCACGATGTTGCGCAGGCGGGTGTGGCGGGGATCGTCCATCACGATCATCGAGCCGAAATACTCGGCCAATTCCGCAGTTTGGTCACCGATGGTGATCCCGGACGCGGAGCTGAAGATCTCCGGGTGGCGGCTGGCCTGGAAGACGTCGTCGTACCTGGTCACCGCCCAGTGCCCGGGGCTTTCGGGAAAACCCTCGAGGACGCACGCCGGGTGATACGAGATCGGGTCGTCGCGGCGCAGCGCCGCGAACGCTCCGTCGCGAATGTCGTCGTCCTCGCGCCAGAACTGCCACGATCCGAGTTCGATCTCCGAGCGCGGCACGTCGGGAGGAGGCGCCCCATTGACCCGCGGTGCGATACCCACACCGCCAGGTTAGGGCCGGAGCCGACCGCAGAAGGCGTAACGCTCGGATCCGTCGCGGCGATACCCCACCGGGGTGCACGTTTTCGCCGCTCGGTCCAGCGGCGAGTTGCAAGGCGTTGCGGCGCCGGGCCATTGGGGGATGGCCGGCGCCGGGGTCACGACTGTAGGAGGTCCAGGTATGAAACTGACCAAGTTCGTGGCGGCTGCGTTGACGGTCGGTGCGTTCGGAATAGGCGCTGCGGGGATGGGGGCTCCTGCGGCGTCGGCATCGCCCGCCGTGCCCGTCCCGCTCAAGCCGGGGCACGGTAACGACGACTGCTTCCCGTTCTGCAACGGCGGGCCGCCCGGCCATGACCGTGATTTCGACGATCGTGGGCGCGATTTCGGCAATCGTGGCCCGGATTTCGACCACCGTGATCACTGGGACGACAAGGGCCCCTGGTGGGCGAACAACCGGCACGACTGGTGGGACGACCGCAGGGGCCCGCCGCCGTGGGGTTGGGGCCCGCCACCACCGATGCACTGGAACGGCGGACCGCTGCCGCCGCGGGTCAACTACTGGGGCTATGACTTGAACCCGGTGTGGGACAACGGGTTCCGGCAGTGGGGTGTCTGGCTGTTCGGCGTCTGGATCCCGATCATCGGGGTCGGCGTCGGCTGATGCCCTGCCGGTAGGTACCAACGGCCGCGTCGTATGCCGGTTCAGCCGCTCTCACGGGTGGGGACGTCGTCGCCGTCTTGATCGGAGTCATCCTGATCGTGACGGACGACGCGGACCCGTCCGTGCGGCAGGCATGCGGCGTAGCCGTGGTACTTCCCGTACAGCTCCCACGAGGTCTGGCGGTCGTCGGGCCGCACATCGATCCGGTGGCCGTCGGAAAAACCGAGGTGGAGGCTGCCGTCGTTCTCCCAGTCGGCATGCGTGCAGCGTTGGCCGGCGAAATCGAACAGCGGGCGGACCTCGTTGCGCAGGGCGCGCGGGTCGAGCGACACCACTTCGGAATCGTCGGTACCGATCGCCGGAAGCGTCAGTTCCAGCGGAACCGAGATGACCAGTTCGTTGTAGTCGTCGAGGTTGAGCACCAGGCCATCACGAAACGTGATCCGCTGGACCAAGCACCCTTGAATCCATTGTTCGCTCATTGTCTTACTCTGAACCGCCGAACGATCGGGCACAAGAGGCGCATCTCCGGTGTTGGGTCGAATATGAATGGCATGGGACATCCGGAGATGAAGGTTCGCTTCGGCGTGGGACTCGGCGCTGAAACCACCCCGGACGAGCTGGACGGCGTCATCGATCACCTGGAGAGTTCCGGGGTCGATTCGGTGTGGTTCTCCGAACTGGTCTACACCCCGGCGGTGGATCCGTTCGTCGGCATGGCCTACGCGCTGGCCCGCACCCGGCGGTTGAAGGTCGGGACCTCGGTAGCGATCCTGCCGGGACGCCATCCGGTTTTGGTGGCCAAACAATTGGCATCTCTGGCGGCGCTGGCGCCCAAACGGGTGCTGCCCGCGTTCGGGCTCCATTCGGCGCTGCCACCCGAGCGGGACATCTTCGTGGTTCCCGACGGCCGGCGGGCCGCGGTCTTCGACGAATCCCTTGACCTGCTGCGAGCCGCCCTGCGCGGTGGCGATGTGTCATTCCAGGGCGAGTACTTCACCGTCCGCTCCGCGCAGGTACAACCGGTACCGGCGACCCCGATCGACATCTGGCTGGGTGGGTCGGCACCGGCGGCCCTGACCCGGATCGGCAAATTCGGCGACGGGTGGCTGGGCAGCTTTCTCACCCCCGACGAGGCGGCCGCGGCGCGCCGGCGCATCGAGACCGAGGCGGTTGCGGCGGGCCGCACCATCGAGCCCGACCACTTCGGGATCAGCCTCGCCGTCGGGGACGGCGCACTGCCGGCCGATCTGCTCGCCGCGGTCCGTCGCCGCAGGCCCGACGTCGACCCCGAGGACCTGATCGCGGCCGACTGGCCCGACCTGCACCGCCAACTCGATCGCTACCTGGCCGCCGGCCTGACCAAGTTCGTGATCAGGGCGGCGGGTCCGGCCGACCGCACCGCCTTCCTGGACCGGTTCACCGCCGAGCTGTTGCCCCGGCAGAACTGACCGCTGCACCAATCTCCCGGTCGTTTGAACTTCCGCGTGTCGACCGCCGTGTTAGGGGGTATGCGCAGGCCACGCGTGTGCTGCGACTTGACCGAAGGAGACTGTCATGAGGATGCGAGGCCTGTTTTGCGCGGTCGCGATGATGTTCGCACTGGTCGCAGCGCCGACCGCGGCCGCTGACGATCGAATGCAGTTCACCGGGACCACCTTGTCGGGTGCCCCGTTCAACGGGTCGAGCCTGGCCGGGCGGCCCGCGGTGCTGTGGTTCTGGACGCCGTGGTGCCCGTTCTGCAACGCCGAGGCACCGTCGGTCAGTCAGGTTGCCGCGGCCAATCCGCAGGTCAGCTTCGTCGGCGTGGCGGCCCATTCCGACGTGGGGGCCATGCAGGGGTTCGTCGACAAGTACCACCTCAATTTCCCCAACCTCAATGATGCCGACGGGTCGATCTGGGCGCGGTACAACGTGCCGTGGCAACCCGCCTACGTCTTCTACCGCGCCGACGGGTCATCGACATTCGTCAACAACCCGACGTCGGCCATGCCGCAGCAAGAGCTGGCCGATCGGGTCGCGGCCCTGAAGAGCTAGTCATCCGGCGTGCCAGACAACCTGGTGGGGTTGGCGTTCGGGGCCGGACTCGTCGCGGCGCTCAACCCCTGCGGGTTCGCCCTGCTGCCCGGGTACCTCGCACTGGTCGTGCGGGGCACCTCGCCGCGCGGACCGCTTCCCGCCTTGGGGCGGGCGCTGGCCGCCACGGTGGTGATGACCGCCGGATTCGTGGCGGTGTTCGGCACATTCGGGCTGCTCACGGTGGCGGCAGCGAACACCGTCCAGCGCTACCTGCCGTACGTCACGTTGCTCATCGGTGTCCTCCTGGTCGTCCTCGGCTGCTGGCTGCTGGCCGGGCGCAGGCTGGGGCTGTTGCTGCCGGACGCGGTAGCGGGCCGGACCGGTTGGGCTCCGACCGCACGACTGGGTTCGATGGCCGGCTACGGCGTCGGGTACGCACTCGCGTCGCTGTCGTGCACCGTGGGGCCGTTCCTGGCGGTCACCGGGGCGACTCTGGAATCGAACACCGCGGTGCACCGTGTGGCGGTGTTCGCCGCGTACGCCGCGGGCTTCACCCTCGTCGTCGGGGTGCTGGCCGTCGCTACCGCGCTGACCAGCACGGTGGTGATCGACCGGCTGCGGCGCGTGGTTCCCTATATCAGCCGGATCAGCGGAGCGCTGCTGATCGCCGTCGGCGCATATGTCGCGTACTACGGCTGGTATGAGATCCAATTATTCAGTGCCGCAGGAAATCCCGACGATCCGGTGATCGCCGCTGCCGGACGCGTCCAGGGCGCGATCGCCGGTTGGGTGCACCGGCACGGGGCCTGGCCGTGGGTGCTCGCCCTGCTGGTATTGGTGGCCCTGGGTCTATGGCGGTTCAGAATCGCCGCGAGAACTCGCCACGCACATCCGGCCACGGTGGACGACGCACCATAGCGACCGTGGCCAATGTCGCCGCCACCAGACCGATCAGCTCGCCCATCAACGCGATCCGCGTGGTGTCCACGGCAGGCACCCAGGCGGGTTTGCCGTCCTTGACGACGAAAATCCCCAGTGGTCTGGAGTCGGATCGCCCGCTGCCGGGCCGGTGCCGGACCAAGCTGGCCGGAATCACCGTCGCCCCGTCGGGTGTCACATACGGGTCACCGAAGACCCGTGAAGTCGTCGCGGTATCAGCGGCGATGCTGTCGAACGCATCGGGCAAACGCATGCCGGGCATCCTTCCTGTCAGCGGTCGAAGTCGGACTCGTCGTCCAGTGGCACCACGATGGCCTGATCGATCAGGTCCGCCTCGGTGGCGTCGGCGTCCGTCGAGATCCGCACCCGCCGCAGATCCGACATCGCGTCGTCCTCATCGTCGACACCGACCGGTATCAGTTGTTCGACGACATCGGCCTCCGGGGCGTCGTCGTCGAAACCGTCATCATCGAATCCGCCACCGTTGGCGTGCGTCATGATTGCCCCCTCACCGACCGGCATCGCCGTGCATACCGATTGTGCTACCCGGGAAGTGGTGTTTCAACGCACACTTCGGGCCGCTCATCGTGCGGGCGGCCCTGCCGGGGTCTGGGTGGCGTCGCGACGCCTGGCGGCCATCCCCGACAATGCCTCGAACACCACCCGGTGGGCGGCGTTCACCGTGAGTTCGGCGTGGTCGTAGGCCGGCGCCACCTCGACCACATCGACCCCGGCGACGTCGTGGGTGCGGCACAACTCACGGACCATCCGCAGCAGGTCCGCGCTGGTGATACCGCCCGGCTCGGGGGTGCCGGTGCCCGGCGCATGAGCGGGGTCAAGGACATCGATATCGACTGAGACATAGAGCTTTTCGGCCTTGTCCAAGGCCTCGGCAACCGCGTCCGCCATCACCTCTTTGAAGCCGCGGTCCCAGATCTCCTGCATGGTGTGCCAGGTCATGCCCTGCTCCAGCATCCATTCGAAGGTGTCCTGCGGCGGCCAGTAACCCCGCAGCCCGACCTGGACGAAATGGGTGCCGGGCACCGCACCGGATTCGATGAGCCGACGCATCGGGGTGCCGTGACTGGCCAGGTTGCCCTCGATGTTGTCGGCGGTGTCGGCGTGCGCATCGAAATGCACGACGCCGACGTTGCCGTAGCCGTGCACATCGGCCACCGCCGTCGCCGACGGCCAGGTGATCGAATGGTCGCCGCCGAGCACCACGGGAACGATGCCGCGCGAGGCCACCGCGTGGACCCGCTCGCGGATGTTGGCGTGGGATACCTCGGTCTGCCCGTGCGGGCAGTACGCGTCACCGAAATCGACCACTTCGAGCCAGTCGAAGATCTCGAGACCGAGGTCGAGGTGGTAGGTGCCCGGTTCATAGGCCGTGGCCCGGATCGCCCGGGGACCGAACCGGGCGCCTGGGCGGTTGGTCGTCGAGATGTCGAACGGCGCACCGACGATCGCCACATCGGGCTGCCAGGCGTCGAGTTGGGCGGTCTCGGTCAGGAACGGCCGGTGCCCGAATGAGACCATGCCCGAGTGCGGCAGGTCCAGTTGCTCGGCCATGCCGGGCGGCAACTCTCGCTGGGGTCGGTGATCGTGTTGATCGCCCATGAGCAGACATTACCGCCGCAGCCGCGGCGGCACGGTCGGGTCGGAAGATTCATTGGCCGGCAACGGAACTCAGTGCGGTGCGAATGTCTTCGGGAACGGGCCGCTTGGTCCAGTCATCGGTTGAGACGACGACGTAGACATTGCTCCCGCACACCCGGGGCCGCTCCTCGCCGGAGGCGTCGGTGCTCAGCACCGTGAAACCGAGGGTGAAGCTGGTGGTGCCGATGCGCTCGCACCGCACGGCGACGCGCACCGACTCCCGCCACCGGACCGGCGCCCGGAAATCGATCTCGGTGTGCACCACCTGCATGTCGATGCCATCGGCGATCAGGTCGGCGTAGCTCACCCGCAGGTGGTCGAACAGCCCGGTACATGCCTCGTCGAACCAGGTGAGGTAGTGACCGTTGAACACCACGCCCTGCTGATCGATCTCGGCGTAGCGCGGAACGATGCCGAAGCTGTACTGGGTCACGTGAGCACTCCAAGGCCGGGGGTCTGCCGCTCCACGGTAACGGACCCGCCGCGGCCCGGGCTTTCGCCGGTCCGGTCCGCAGGAGAGACTTGTGCCGTGAAGCTGGTGACCCTCGACGACATCGACGCCGCGGCCCGGCGGATCGCCCCCGACATCGTGCGAACCCCGCTGTTGGCGGCCGGATGGGGAGATCCCGGTCGGCCGTTGTGGCTCAAGCCGGAGAATCTGCAGCCGATCGGGGCCTTCAAGATCCGCGGTGCGTTCAACGCGCTGGGCCGGCTCGATCCCGGCGTACGGGCCAGGGGAGTGGTGGCCTATTCCAGCGGCAATCATGCGCAGGCGGTGGCGTACGCGGCCGCGGCCTATGGCGTCGCCGCCCACATCGTGATGCCCGAGGAGACGCCGGCCGTGAAGGTACGGGCCACCCGGGATCACGGGGCGCAGGTGGTGCTGTGCGCTGCCGGGGAACGGGAAACTGTTGCCGCCGAGCTGGTCGAGCGCACCGGCGGCGTGCTGGTACCACCTTTCGATCACCCTGACGTGATCGCAGGCCAGGGCACCATCGGATTGGAGATCGCGCAGGACCTGCCCGACGTCGCATCCGTCTTCATCCCGATCAGCGGCGGCGGACTGGCCTCGGGTGTGGGTACCGCGATCCGTGCGATGTGCCCGCAGGCCAAGATCTTCGGCGTCGAGCCGGAACTCGCCGCGGACACCGCCGAAAGCCTGGCCACCGGCCACCGGGTGGACTGGCCGGTGGCGCAACGTAACCGGACCATCGCCGACGGACTGCGCTCGACACCGTCGGCGTTGACGTTCGCCCATCTGCAACGTGTGCTCGACGATGTCATCACCGTGTCCGAGGATGAGATCCGTTCAGAGGTAAGAGAACTCGCTCACCGGGCACACCTGGTCGCCGAACCCAGCGGTGCGGTGGCACTGGCCGGCTACCGCAAGGTGACGGCGCCGCCCGGGCCGGCGGTGGTGATCGTCTCGGGCGGCAACATCGAGCCACCGCTGCTGGCCGAGATCCTGTCCCGGAGTCAGTGAACCCCCTCCATGAGCCTGCTGATACGCGGTGACATCAGCAGGACCACGACACCGACGAGGATGGCCACCGCTCCGAGTGTGCCGAAGTAGGCGAACTCGTGGGCGGGATCGTAGCGCTGCGCGAGCACGCCCGACATGGCCGTACCCAGTCCGACGGAGAAGAAGAACAGCGCCATCATCTGGGCCCGGAATGCCTCTGGTGCAAGCTTTGTCGTCACCGAGAGGCCGATCGGTGACAGCAGGAGCTCGGACACCGCGAACACCATCATGATGCCGGCCACCAACAGCGCCGGTACCACCCTGCCGGTGGTCGGCGCCATCGGCAGGAACAGCAGGAACGCCGCACCCATGCCGATCACGCCGTAGGCGAACTTGCGCGGAGTGGTCGGTGCCCGGTTGCCCAGCCGGGTCCACATGAGCGCGAACAACGGCGAGAGCAGGATGATCCAGACCGGTTCGATCGACCCGATCCAGCTCGACGGTGCGGTCCAGCCGAAGACCGACCAGTTCACGCGTTCGTCGGAGTAGACCGCCAGCACCGTGAACGTCTGCTGGAACAGCGACCAGAACACCGCGTTGGCGATGAACAGCGGGATGAATGCGCGAACCCGGATGCGTTCGGTCTCGGACACTTTGGTGCTGGTCAGCATCACCGCGAAATACATCACCGAGGCCACGACGATCACGCCGGTGGTGAACTGCGACAGGTTGGCCAGCTCGACCAGGTGCATCATGAACAGCACCGCCACGGCCCCGGCCAGTGCGGCGACGACGCCGATGACCTTCCCGATTGCCCGGGGCGGCAACGGGTTTGCCACGACACGTCCGTGGGTCCCGAGATTGCGCCGGTACACCACATACTGCGTGAGCCCCAACGCCATCCCGACGGCCGCCGCGCCGAACCCGTAATGGAAGCCGACGCGCGTCTGCAGCAGTCCCGTCGCCAGCGGTCCGACGAAGGCGCCCAGATTGACCCCGAGGTAGAACAAGGTGAAGCCGCCGTCGGCACGAGGGTCGTTCTTGTCGTAGAGCGTGCCCAGCAGCGAGGACGCGTTGGCCTTCAGTGCGCCGGATCCCAGGGCGACAAGGACGAGACCGACGCCGACGCCGGCCAGGCCCGGAACGACGGCGAGCGCGATGTGGCCGGCCATCACGACCACCCCGCCGTAGAACACCGTGCGCTCCATGCCCAGCAGCCGATCGGCGACCCACGCGCCCAGGACGGTGGACAGGTACACCAGGCCCCCGTAGGCGCCGACGATGCCGGTGGCGGTGCTCTTCGGTAGCCCCAGGCCTCCATCGGCGGCGGTGTAGTACAGGTAGTAGCCCAGGATGGTAAGCATCCCGTAGAACGAGAAGCGCTCCCACAATTCCACCCCGAACAGATTGGCCAGCCCGATGGGATGGCCGAAGAACGTGCGGTGACGCGGGGAGTCCTGCACTTGCTGCATGGGCCATTACCTTGCCACGGGCGCGGCCCGGTCGGCCGGAATTGACGGCCAGGGCGGCAAACTAGAACTCTGTTGTGTACAGGCGCTTCTGTGGCACAGCACATTTCGGTGCAGGTCGAACGCGGGCAACGAAGGTGCAGGGGATGGCTATGATGCTGCCACCCGGTAATGTCACCGTGAAACGTTTGGACGACGGCCACGCTTTTCGGGGGTGCATGTGGAGGCGGTGCTCGGTGTTTCGTTGACACCGTCCACCGTCGGTCTGGTCCTGGTCGAGGGCAGCGAGGCTGACGGGGCGACCGTCGACCATGACGCCTTCGACATTCGTGGCTATACGCCATCACGAACCGGCGAGATCTGTGCCGATGTGGTGTCTGCCGTTCGTCGCGCCGAAAAGGTTGCGGCAGAACACGATCGGCAGCTGACAACGATCGGTGTCACGTGGAGTTCGGGCGCCGCAGCCGAGGCCGCGGTGCTGCGCAAGAAGCTGGCCGAGGCCGGGTACGCCTCAGTGGTTTCGGTTCGGCTGCCGCAGGCCACGGATGCGCTGGCGCGTCGCGTCGCAGGCATCGTCGGATTCGGCACGACCGCCGTATGCGTCCTGGAACCCGATGTGGTGCAAGCGATGACGGTCAGCGACGGTACTCCCGTACAGACGACGGTCAGCCGGGGTATCGAGACCGTGGCGGGCCTGACGACCTGGCTGTCCGACATGTTCGACGCGGCCGATCCACGTCCCGACGCGCTCGTGGTCGTGGGATCCGCCGTCGACCTGGACTCGGTGCTGCCGAAGTTGGAGCAGGCCCTTCAGGTGCCGGTGTTCACACCGGCCGAACCCGGATTGCCGCTGGCCAGGGGTGCCGCGCTCGCTGCGGTGCGGCGGGGCCGCCGGGCATCCGACGAGAGTGTGGCCCCGACCGGTTGGCGCTGGCCCGCCACGCAATTGACGCCGCTGGCGATATTACTCGGTGGAGTCCTGGTCTTCGGGGTTTCGCTGGCGCTGGCCATCGGTCAGCAGCTGTTGCCCGGTTCGGAGCCGACTCCACACCGGAGTACCCGTCCGGTGGTGAGCACATCGGGCGACTCGGCCGCTGTCCAGCAGCCGCCCGCGGCTCCCGCACCGCCCGCACCGCCACCTGAGCCCCCGCCTGTCCTCGAGTCGGTGGTGCAGGACGTGGGGCCGGAATACCCCGCCGACCCAAGCGTCACAGCGCCAACCGAGCCCGGCGCCATACCGGGCGAGCAGCTCGCGCCTCCCGGGTCCGAGCTGGGGCCGGTGCCACCGGAGCAGTCACCGCAGGTGCCCGAGCACCCCGGTGCGCCTGCGCCCGAGACGGGCCAGGGGCCCTTGCCCGCGGGCGAGGCGCCGCCGGCCGAGACCGTGGTGTCACCGGCACCGGCGCCGTCCCCGGCTTCGGAAACACCTCCGCCTCCACCGCCGCCGGCCGCTGAGGTCGCACCGCCTCCACCGCCTCCGCCGCCTCCACCGAGTCCAGCGCCGGAGGCGGCACCGGTACAGCAGACGGCCGCACAGGCTCCGGCGGCCGAAACGGCACCACCCGCACCGGAAGCAGCGCCTCCCGCACCTGAGGCCGTCCCGGCCGCGCCCGAATCGCAGGCATCGGTACCCGCCGCGCCTTGATCCCTGTGACGTTGCTGGGACCGGCGCGCGACCGCCGATCCTGCGGTGAAACGTTCTGACATCTCGCATCGATGTGTTCACCATGGGCAACCCATCGCGCTACCGCCAACACCGATCTGCCACCGTCACGCTGCGCCTGAAGGGGGCAGTTCCGGCGAGCACCTACACTGGTGGAATGCTGAGCGCCCCCTCGTCGTCATTCGGAACCGTTCGAGCGTCGGTACTGAAAGTGTTTGCGGCGATTGGTGTCGCCACCTTGGCCGCGGCGAGCACGGTCAATGTCGCATCCGCCGCGGTGCGCACGCCCGAGCCGGGCGCGACCATCGAACCGGCCGCGGGTTCCGTGGTCGGTGTCGCCATGCCGTTGACGGTGACCTTCGACAAGCCGGTGGCCGATCGCGACGCGGCGCAGAGCAGCCTGCAGATCAGCTCACCGCACACGCCCACAGGCACATTCAGCTGGCTCAGCGACGACGTGATGCAGTGGAAGCCCGATCAGCTGTGGCCGGCGCACTCGAAGATCTCCGTATCAGCCGGCGGCGCCAAGACCAGCTTCGAAACCGGAGCACAGGTGCTGGGCGTGGCCGACATCGATGCCCACACCTTCACCGTGAGCATCGACGGCGCGGTGGCCCGCACGATGCCGGCCT
This sequence comes from Mycolicibacterium nivoides, assembly GCF_003855255.1. Classification (NCBI taxonomy): domain Bacteria; kingdom Bacillati; phylum Actinomycetota; class Actinomycetes; order Mycobacteriales; family Mycobacteriaceae; genus Mycobacterium; species Mycolicibacterium nivoides. Next base: position 1,754,462 of record NZ_CP034072.1, read on the forward strand.
CGATGGGCAAGCCCAAGCACCCGACCCCGGTCGGTACCTTCACCGCACTGGCCAAAGAGCCTGTCGTGGTGATGGATTCGCGCACCATCGGTATTCCGCTGAGTGACCCGGAGGGCTACAAGCTCACCGTTTACGATGCGGTCCGCGTGACCTGGGGTGGCGTCTACGTGCACGGGGCGCCCTGGTCGGTGGGATCCCAGGGCTATGCCAACGTCAGCCACGGCTGCATCAACCTGAGCCCCGACAACGCCGATTGGTACTTCAACACGGTGCACGTGGGCGACCCTATTGTTGTGCAGTCGTAGCCGCGTGCAGGTTCTTCGACGTCGGTGAGGTGGACACCGTCGCCGGGTCGGGATACGTCCCCAACACCCGGTCGGCGGTTCCGGCGGTGGTGACCGTGAACCAGTAGTGCTCGTTCTTGTAGTGGTGCTGCCGATGGTTGCGCCAAACTGCGCGGTAGGCACGGGTTTTCGGCTTGTAGTCGCTGTGGATCAAGTAGTGGCACCACTCGTAGGCCAGGCCGATCACGGTCAGCAGGGACAGGAACGTCAGCCCCAGGCCGGGACGAGGGAATGCCAGCAGGGCGACGGCCACGGCGGCGGGCAGGATCCACAGCAGGGCCCGCCACGGTATGAAGATCAGCGGGATGTCGCGCGGGTCGACGTGGTGTAGCCGGTGATCGCGAGCCAGCAGCGAATCCAGTGTGATCGGGCCGAACCGCCTTGGCCGCCAGTGCAGTACGAAGACGTGGACGATCCATTCGAAGAACGGGAACGTCACGAGCATCACCACGGGCAAGAGCACGTCGGTGAGTTGCCAGTCCCCGACGGCGCACCGCGCTGCGACGCTGACGACCAGCGCCATGCCGATCATCCAGGGGGAGGGGTGCCTGACGAATTCCCGCACCGCGTCACCCAAACTGAAAGCGTTGCGCGTCATCGGGTTTCCTCCAAGGCCTCCAGCGCGCCCATGAGGGCGATGGTGGCCGGCTCGAGCAGGTCCTGAGCCGCGCGGCGGGCGGTCGCCGGGTCATGGGCTTCGATGGCCTCGACGATCCGCCGGTACGCGTCGGGACGGCCGACCTCGGCGGCCATCATGGTGGCCAGCGCCGGGAGTGCGGGCTCGTAGGTCTGCCGAAGGGTGTTGTACATCAACCGGAATGCGATCGAGTCCGCGCCGTCGACGATCAGATCCCAGAACGCGAGCGCCTGGCGCTGTCGCTCCACCGGATCCGGTTCGGCCGCCAGGGCGTCGACGGTGCGGCCGAGTTGGGCGACGAGGTCGGCCGTGGCCCGCCGGGCGGCCAGTTCGGCAACCTTCGGCCCGTTGTGCAGGCGGGTTTCCAGGATGCTGCGGACCACGCTGACATCGAGTTCGCCTGCGCGCAGGAGCAGTCTGGGCAACAGGTCGAGGCCGGCATGCTTGCGGAAGTCTCGCACGGTGGTGGAGTCGCCCTGTCGAACCTCGACCAGCCCGGCCTCGGTGAGCCGCTTGATCGCCTCACGTACGGCCGGGCGGGACACCCCGAGCACCTCGGCCAGCCGCCGCTCACTGGGCAGCGGTTCGCCGGGCTGCATCTGGCCGCTGAGCACCTCGGCGACGATCTGCTCGAAGACGTCCTCGGGCACGGATCTGCGGTTGACCGGTTGTAACGCCATAGGGCCATGCTGCCCCTCAGGCGGTCAGAGGTCAAGTGGTCATACCAGTCGATTATCGCGGGATGCCGGTGTACTCCGGGTTGGGCGGAACCGACAGGGCGATGCCGATTCGGTTGGTCGCGCCGATGAAAGCCGCGATCGAGATGCCCTCGAGGATCTGATGATCGTCGAGTCCCAGGGCGCGCAACGCGTCGAACTGGGCGTCGTCGATCTCCTGCGGATGGTTGTTGACGAGGACGGCGAGGTCGCCCAGGGCGCGCTCCCGCTCGGTGAGCTCGGCCACCTGCCGATGATCGATGGCGACCCGCTGCCCGAACGACCAGTCGCCGGCGACTTTTCCCAGCTTGTTGGCATGGTTGGTGTGGCAGTACGCGCAGCGGTTCTCCCCGGATACCACCGTGGCGATCACCTCACGCTCGCGCGCGCTCAATCCGCCCCGCCCGTCGGCACCCAGCAACGGCAGCAGGTAGCCGTTGAGCCGTTCGAGATCACCCTCGTTGAGGGCCAGCGCACGAAACCAGTTGGAGGTCAGCCCTTCCTCGCGCTGCTGCCGGTTGAAGAAGCCGCGCACACCCGCGGTGCTCAGCTCATCCAGTTCGGGCACCCGTAACCGTGAGATGCGCGATGGGGACAGGGACTGGGGAGCGTCAGCGGTGGCGGTCATACCCGGAGCCTGAGGCAGGCGGCCTTGTTGGACAAGGATTTCGACACCGCCGAGGCGAACCCTTGCGCGGCAGCGTTCAGCGGAGTGCGGCGGCGGTCTCGGCATCCGCGGGCAGGAATGCCTCGATGCTGAGTTCCGCCGCAGTCAGGTCCAGCGCGGTGCCGAATGTCGTGACGGTGCTGAGAAAGGTCAACACGGTGCCGTCGGGTGCGGTCAGCTCCAGGGGGACGACGACTCCGCCGAGATCGCGGACGGGTTCCATTCCTCCCGGGTAGGACTCGATCTCGGAGAGAAGATCGGCGAGTTCGGCCGATCCGCTCACAGTGACCTCGCGGCGTAGCCGGCTGATCAGGTGGTGGCGCCATTCCGCCAGGTTCCGGATGCGCGGGGCCATGCCCTCGGGATGCAGGGTGATTCGCAACGCATTGGGCCGGTCCAGCAGATACGGAGCGACACCTTCCAGCATCACTGCGGTGCCTGCGTTGGCCTGCAACAGGTTCCAGGTGCGGTCGACGACGACACAGGGAAATGGGTTGTAGGCGTCCAATACTCGGGTCACCCCGTCGCGCACCGCGGTCATCTCGGGATCCTCCAGCGTCCGTTCGGCGTAGACCGGTGCCAGCCCGGCGGCGAGCAGTAGTTGGTTCTGGTCTCGCAGCGGGACCTCGAGGGCCTCGGCCAGCCGGAGCACCATCGCCCGACTCGGCACGGAGCGGCCGGTCTCGATGAAGCTGAGGTGACGCGCCGACACGTCGGCCTCGATGGCCAGGTCCAGTTGGCTGATCCGGCGGCGTAATCGCCAGTCGCGCATCAGTGAGCCGATCGGTGTCTGGGTTGCCGCACTCGTCACCACCCGAGTCTCACTCACGCAGCGCGAGATAACCACTACCTGACGGGTAATTGCGGTGATTACCCGATCCGCGTCACTGTGGAGTTCGTCCGACAATGGAGGCAAGGATGCGCAATTCACCGCAGTGGCCCCAGTCGATTCCACGGTGGCTGCACTTCGTGATGGCGGCCGACCGGGCCGGGTCGGCCGCGTATATCGGCACGGGATTCTTCTTCGCACCGGTGCTCGCCCTTGCGTCGCCGTGGCCGGTGCTGACTACGGTGCTCTGGATTGCGATCGCGCTGGCCGGCCTGTGGCTCGGGTTACTCGGCATTGCGATGGCAACCGGTCTGGCGATCGTGCTGCGGTCGAACACCGAGATCCCGGAGGACTACTGGCGATCCATCATCGACTATCCGAGCCCTACTGCGGCACAGGAGGTTTCGCGTCAGCGCCGCCGCGGTAGTCGACCTGCCAATGTTTGATGCCGTTCAGCCAGCCGGATCGGAGCCGTTCGGGCGCCGCCAGCGGCGTCAGATCGGGCATTCCGTCGGCGATCGCGTTGAAGATCAGGTCGATCGTCATCCTGGCGAGGTTGGCACCGATGCAGTAATGCGCGCCTGTGCCACCGAATCCCACGTGCGGGTTGGGATCCCGCAGGATGTTGAAGGTGTACGGGTCGTCGAACACTTCCTCGTCGAAGTTCGCCGAGCGGTAGAACATCACCACCCGTTGCCCCTTCTTGATCTGTACACCGGCCAGTTCGGTGTCTTCCAGCGCGGTCCGCTGGAATGACGTCACCGGGGTGGCCCACCGAACGATCTCGTCGGCTGCGGTGCCCGGGCGCTCCCGCTTGAACAACTCCCACTGGTCTGGGTGATCGGCGAACGCCATCATTCCCTGGGTGATCGAGTTCCGGGTCGTCTCGTTGCCTGCCACCGCGAGCAGGATGACGAAGAAGCCGAACTCGTCGTCGGAGAGTTTGTGCCCCTCCACGTCGGCCTGCAGAAGCTTGGAGACCAGATCGTCGCCGGGGTTCTTGGACCGCTCGGCCGCCATCTGCATCCCGTACATGATCAGCTCGACCGAGGCGCTGATCGCATCGTTGGTGGCGAACTCCGGGTCCTGATCGCCGACCATCTGATTGGACCAGTCGAACAGCTTCTTGCGGTCCTCCTGCGGTACGCCCATCAACCCCGCGATCGCCTGGAGCGGAAGCTCGCAGGACACCTGCTCGACGAAGTCTCCCGAGCCTTCGGCGGCCGCCGTCTCCACGATCATGCGGGCCCGCTCGGCGAGATCCGCACGCAGGAGTTCGACCGCGCGGGGAGTGAAGGCCCGCGAGATGATCTTGCGCAGATGTGTGTGATGGGGGGCGTCCATGTTGAGCAACACGAACTTGCCCTGGTCGATCTGTTGCTGGACGGTGCCTTCTCGATATCGCGGCAGGGCGGTTTTCGCCTGGCTGGAGAACACGTCACTGCGCAGCGACACCTCTTTGACGTCTTTGTGCTTGGTGACGACCCAGAATCCGCCGTCATCGAAGCCGCCTCGGCCCACTGGTTGTTCGTTCCACCAGATCGGCGCCAGTTTGCGCATCTCGGCGAGTTCCTCGACGGGCAGCCGTTCCGCATAGATGTCGGGATCGGTGAAATCGAAGTCGGCGGGCAGGTTCAAAGTCGGCATGGCGGTGGGCGCTCCTCGTGACGACGTTGTGTAGTGGCGTAAGCCATTGCTACACCACAGGTGGGGCCCTATGGAGCGGGTTTCGGAAACTCCGACATTGTTCGTATTGGAACGTGTTCCGATTTTTGCGTTGTAACGGTTGGACGAGCGCAACGATGCAGTCAGCGTTACCATCTGTCCCTGGAGCAACAGCAGGAGGCCATCGAGAATGCGAGTCGACATCCGTAGGTTCGGGATCGTCGTGACGGGCTGTGTGTCGGGTCCTGTCGTGGCGTTGGCCATGGCCGCCGCGGCGGCCGCGGAGCCGCCCAATCCGGTGGTGCCGCCCGCCCCTGCGCCGGCGCCGGCACCCGGTCCCGCACCTGCCGTTCAGGCCGCGGCCGGAGATCCGGGGGCACCGCCCGCCGCGGACCCCGCAGGGATACCTCATCTGGCGAGCCCCGACGCCCTGCCGCCGGGAGCGACGATGGATCCCACCGGCCAGGGAACCGAAACCCCGAACTTGAGCTATCTGAAGGATCTGTGGCATGCCGTGCAGAACCAGGAGATCAGCGGCAAGGAAGCACTGGTACTCGGGCTCGCGCAGCGCGGCATGAACACGCCCGTGCCGGGTCAGGTACCCGGTCCGAACGTTCCGACCGCGCCACAGGCGCCGGGGGCGGCACCGGCGGCCGCCGGACCGGGTGGTCCGGTTCCGTCGGCCGTGCCGGGTGGTGGCCCCGGCGCTCCGATCGGCCCTGTTGGTCCGGTTCCGGCAGCCGGCCCTGTTGGTTCGGCCCCCGCCCCGGCCGCGCCGCTGCCCTGACGGGCCCGAGGCGGGTCAGGCCGGCACGCTGGCGACCGGAATCCGGTCGACCCGGGCAGGCACGTGCTTGTGCCACGGTGTTCCCGCGTACTCGTCGCGCCACTGTGACGACGTGAGTTCGTTGGGTGCCACCCCGGGCACGACGGCACGCCCGTCGCCGTCGGTGTGATCCAGGCCGAACCCGTTGGGTAGCGATATGTGCCCGGGCAGCATCGCGTCGCTGATCTCCACGGTGGCCTCCGCGCTGCCCGCCGCCGTCGTGATCCTGGCCCGGTCACCGTCACGCAGTCCGATGGCTTCGGCGTCGTCGACGCTGATCCGCAAGGCGCCGTTGGTGTCGCGCTTGCGCCAGCCCGGGTCGCGGATGATGTCGTTGGCGGTGTAGGCGCGCCGCTCACCGGCGGACAGCACCATGGGGAACTCATCGGTGGTCAGTGCCGACGGCATGGTCGGCAGGGACCGGACCGCGTCGAGCATCTCGGGCATGTCCAGCGCGATCTTCTTGTCCGGGTGGCCGATCAGGGCGAAGTCGTCCTGGTATTCGTGGACGGTGAACGTGAGCCCGGACCTGCCGGCCAGGATGGCCTCGAACAAGGCGTTACCGTCGGCGTGCCCGGCGCGGCGTACCGCCTCGGGGTAGGTCATCGCGGTCTTCTGGGCCAGGCCCCACAGCGCCGCGGCACCGGCCAGACCTTCGGGCAATACCGGTCCGAGCGTCTCGTACAGCACGTAGGGCAGCACCCGGCCGAGCCCGGGATTGGCACCGACCGCGCCGAGGAACGCGGCGGCGTAGGCATCCAGCCCCTCCCGGGCGGCACGCCGCAGCGGGTCCAGCTCGGCGTCGTCGACCGCGCCGATGGCCCGGACCAGGCGTGCCCAGATCTCCGGTTCGGGCAGGGTGCCGGGCAGCGGCTCGAACAACCGGTGACGCAGATGGAAGTTGTTGTGCGGGAATTCGAGATTGAAGAACGTCGCCTCGGGCTTCTCGAACTGATTGGCGGCGGGCAGCACATAGTGGGCCAGGCGTGCCGTCTCGGTCATCGCGACGTCGATGACCACCAGGAGCTCGAGCGACTCGAGAGCGGTCCGCACCGCCGCCGAATCGGCGACCGAATGTGCGGGGTTGCTGCTCTCGACGATCATGGCGCGGAACCGGTCGGGGTGATCGGTGAGAATCTCCTGGGGCACCGCATTCGACGGCACCAGACCGGCGATCACCGGGGCGCCGGTGACCGGGCTACGGCCGACCCCACCCGAGCCGAACAGCGGAGCGAACGACGAATGCAGATGCTGCCCACCGGGTTTGGCGAAGTTCCCGGTGAGGATCCACAGCATCTTGTTGAGGTAGGAACACAGTGTGCTGTTGGGAGCCTGCTGGATGCCGAGATCCTCGAACACCGCCACGCTGCCGGCTGCGGCGATCCGGCGCACCGCCTGGCGTAACAGCGACTCATCGACACCGCACCGCTGTGCGTAGTCGCCGATCGGCACCTGTCCGAGCACGTCCCGGACCGGCTCGACACCGTTGACGTGTGCGGCCAGGAACTCTTCGTCGCACAGGTCTTCCTGTATCAGCACCGCGGCCATCGCCGCCAGACACCAGGCATCGGTGCCCGGTCGTACCCGCAGATGGAAGTCGGCGAGCTTGGCGGTGTCGGTGATCACCGGGTCGATGACGATCATCGAGCGGTCCGGATCCTTGGCGATCTCGTTGAGCACCACCCGGGCCCGTGGGAAACTCTGCGACATCCAGGGGTTCTTGCCGACGAACACCGAGACCTCGGCGTGCTCGAACTCACCGCGGGTATGCCCGCCGTAGAGGTGGGCGTCGACCCACGCTTCACCGGTCTTCTCCTGGGCCAGGGCATTCGACCGGTACCGTGACCCGATCGCCTTGAGGAAGGCCCCGCTGTACGCGCCGCCGAGGTGATTGCCCTGCCCGCCGCCGCCGTAGTAGAAGATCTTGTCCCCGCCGTGATGGTCCCTGATGGCGAGGAACCCGGCAGCGATCTCGGAAATCGCTGTGTCCCAGTCGATCTCCTCATAGCTGCCGTCAGGACGACGTCGCAGCGGTGAGGTCAGCCGGTTGGCGTTGCTCTGGTAGTGGTCGAGTCGCAGCGCCTTGTTGCACGTGTAACCCTGCGACGCCGGATGGTCCTTGTCGCCGCGGATCTTGGTGATGGCGCGGTCCTCGGTCTGCACCACGATGCCGCAGTTGCATTCGCAGAGGATGCAGGCGGTGGGCTGCCATTGGTCGACCGTCATGACGGAATCCTTTCGATGGACTGTCGGGTCCGGAAGGGTCAGGGGATTTCTGTCGCCAGTTGCGCACGCAGCTGGCGGTGGATCAGGTCGAGCGGTTTGACGTCACGGGTGGCCCGCGCCACCACCACCGCACCTTCGATCGCCGTCATGATCAGCATCGCCAGTTCCTCGGCGCGCTCGGCGGAGACGCCATCTTCCTTCAGCCGCCGCGCGATCTGACCGGTCCAGCGGAGGAAGGCCGCCCCGGCGCGGTCGAGCGCGGCGGTTTCCTCGGCGCCGGGCTCGCCGGCCTCGACGGCAACCGCGACCACCGGGCAACCGGCGCGGAAGTCGCTGGCGGACAGTTGTTTCCGAAATCCGGCGATCATGGCGTCGAGCAACACCCCGGCGCTATCGGCCTTGTCGATGCGGGCGGCCACCTGATCGCTGGCGTAATCGATTGCCTCGCACAGGAGTTGGTTGCGGCCGCCGGGGAAGTAGTGATAGGCCGAGCCGCGTGGGGCGCCGCTGTGGGCCAGTACGTCCGCGATCGCGGTCGGGTGCGCACCGCGCTCCCGGATCAGCAATGCGGCCGAGGCCACCATGCGTTCACGAGGACCAGCCATCCGACGCCCTTTCACCGGCTATGTATGTAACCATACATAGCCGGTGGGCATGGGTCTATGGCCGCAGCGCTCCGCCCACCACATGCGACTTACGCGGCGGATTGCTGCCTGATAGTGACTGCAATCCGCCGCGTTGATGACCTAAGCGGCGGTCGGGAACCACAGCGCGAGGAACGCCGACATGCTCGTCAGGCACAGCAGATGGTCGCGGCAGACGGAGCGCGCCAGCCGGGACTGTTCGATGACGGTGCCACTGCGATGGCCCAGTTTCACGGCCCGGGGGACCGTGTGCAGCAGGGCCAGTAGCACGGGGCCGCCGGCGAGTACCGCGAGTACGGCTGTCAGCCAACCCGGGCCGGTGCCGTCGACCGCGTGAAGAGCCAACGCCGCCAGGAGAATCACCATGACGGCGGCGATCAGCAGGCTCATCGGGCGCGATGTGGTGGTGGCCCGGTGGTAGTAACCGGCGATGGACGCCAGCACGGGTTCCGGCAAGTCGGCCGACCTGCGATGGGCCAGGACCTGGACATCGAAGATCAGGTCCATCCACAGGACGGCGATCAGGAACCCGCTGCCGGCGGCCTCGATCACACGCCGGCGGCCTCATTGAGGGCATTGAGGTTGCCCGTCGCCTCCAGGTACTCCTGCACCCAGCGTTCGATCACCGCGGAGGTCTTCTCGACCTTCTTGAACTGGCCGACCACCTGGCCCACCGGGTTGAACGCGACGTCGACACTCTCGTTGGGGTACTTGTGCGTGGCGGCCACGGCCATGCCGGACACCATGTACTGCAGCGGCATGCCGAGCGGCTTCGGGTTGTCCGGGTTCTCCCAGGCCTCGGTCCAGTCGTTGCGGAGCATGCGGGCCGGCTTGCCGGTGAACGACCGGCTGCGCACGGTGTCCTTGCTGGTGGCCTTGGCGTACGCGGCGTGCTGCTGCTCGGTGTGCTCGGACTCCTCGACCATCACCCACTGGGAGCCGGTCCAGGCGCCCTGGGCGCCGAGTGCCAGCGCCGCGGCGATCTGCTGGCCGCTGCCGATACCGCCGGCGGCCAGAACCGGAACCGGGGCGACCTCCTTGACCACCTGGGGCCACAGCACGATCGAACCGATCTCGCCGCTGTGGCCGCCGGCCTCGCCGCCTTGGGCGATGATGATGTCGACGCCGGCGTCGGCATGCTTGCGGGCCTGTGACGGCGAACCGCACAGCGCCGCGACCTTGCGCCCCTCGGCGTGGATGCGGTCGATCATGTCTTTCGGCGGGGTGCCCAGCGCGTTGGCGATCAGCGTCATCTTGGGGTGCTTCAGTGCGATCTCGACCTGAGGGGTTGCGGTGGTCTCGGTCCAGCCCAGCAGCTGCAGGGCGTCGTCGTCGCTGTGGTCGACCGGCACGCCATGGTCGGCGAGGATCTTCTTGGCGAAGTCCAGGTGCTCCTGGGGCACCAGCGACTGCAGCATGCCCTTGAGGTCGTCGGCGGACATGTTGGCGTCCATGCCCTCGTACTTGTTCGGGATGACGATGTCCACGCCGTACGGGTGATCGCCGATGTGCTCGTCGATCCAGTTCAGTTCGATCTCGAGCTGCTCGGGGGTGAATCCGACGGCGCCCAGCACGCCGAAACCACCGGCCTTGCTGACGGCGACCACAACGTCACGACAGTGGGTGAACGCGAAGATCGGGACGTCGATCCCGAGTTCGTCGCAGAGTGCGGTGTGCATCTGAGCTCCTTCGGTGGAGGTGCGGTTTGGGAAGTCCTCGGCCGCTGCGGCCCGGAAAGAAATGAAACGTGTTCTAGTTTAGTACCACCTTTGATCGTTTTGGGTCGCGACCCGGCAGATTCACCCGAGCTCGGCTACGAACGACACTTCATTTCCGTCTGGATCCGCGACATCGATGACGGCGACCATATCGGCGATGACCTGCGGTTCTGTGACGGTGACGCCATCGTCTCGCAGCGCTGCGGAGATGGTGTCCAGATCGTCGACCCCGAATCGCACGGCCGATCGCCCTGCGCCGGCGGGATCGGTGACGACCTGTAGCCACGCGGTCGCCGTCAGCTGCCATTCCGCGACACCTGGAACCGGTTCCAGGTCGGGTTCCCTGCCGAGGAGCCGCGTGTACCAGGCTTTCGCCTCCTCGAATCGTCCGGTGGCGACGACGGCCGCGACGTCCTTGATCCCGATGGAGTGCATTGGTGCCGACATCCCTCTGTTCTAGTCCTGATCTGGTCTCGACTGGCCGAGTGTCGTTGCGGCTTGGTTTAGTAGCCCCATGGGCCGCACGTTGTCGCCACCTGAGTCGCTAGAGGAAATCGGAGCGGGTCCGGGCGGTGCGCAGGTTGGAGCCTTCTTCGACCTCGACGGCACGCTGGTGGACGGATTCACCGCGACCGCGCACGCCGGTCACCGCATCCGGCGACGGCAGGCCGCTGCCGGCGAGATCCTCGGAATCGTCGAAGCCTCCGTGCGCTACCGGATCGGCCGGATGCCGTTCGAGCGGCTCCTGGTGCGGGCGGCCGGGTATCTGCGCGGCGAATCCCTGCTCGAACTCGACGAGCTGGGGGAGTACCTCTTCGAGAACCGGATCGCGCAGCGGGTCTATCCCCACATGCGGGAGGTGGTGCGTCGGCACCAGGACCGCGGCCACACCGTCGTGTTGAGCTCCTCGGCTCTGACCATCCACGCCGAGCCGGTCGCACGGCACCTCGGCATCGACCACGTGCTGTGCAACCACTTCACGACCGACGGCGAGGGCCGGCTGACCGGCGGGATCGTCGAGCCCATCATCTGGGGCGCCCGCAAAGCCGCAGCAGTGCAGGACTTCTGCGGGGCCGAGCGGATCGACCTCGCGCACAGCTATTTCTATGCCGACGGTGACGAGGACGGTGCACTGATGCGATTGGTGGGCCATCCGCGGCCGGTGAACCCGCGGCCCGGGCTGGCCTCGGCCGCCACCGACCACGATTGGCCGGTGCTCATCGTGCCCCGCCCGGGTGGCCGGCGTCGGGGCGATCGCCGGCTGCGGCCCGGGGCTTAGCCGAGCTTGCAGAGGCCCTTGCCGGTGACCAGCGGCAGGTCCAGCGTGGTACGGATACCGGGCCGCGCGGCCACCACATCGGGGATGGCGTTGACGATGCGCCCGGCCGCCGCCACGATCGCGGCGTGGTTGTGGTCACCTCGATCGCTGGTCGGGCAGATGTCCACGACATACGACGGCTCGCCGGTGATCTCGACGCGGTAGGAGCCGCCGGGCTGGGCCGGTTGCGCCCAGTCCGGTCGCAGGTCCGCCCGCACCCGGGTGACGTGTTCGACGACGATCACCGGCTTACCGCCGACCATGCCGTTGATCTGGAAGCGCATCGCCGCCACCGTGCCCTTGGCGATGACGCCGGTCGCGACCTCGATGTCCTCGGGCGCGGGCTCCAACTCGTAGTGCTCGGTGATGTCCTCGACTTCGACGCCTAGTCCGGCGGCGAGCATCCGGATCGCGGTTCCCCAAGCGGCGCTGAGGATTCCGGGGAGAAACAACATTCCGGGCTGGTCGATCGGATTGCCGAATCCCATGACGATCGACATCACCTCGGTGCCGTCATAGGTGGCGTAGTCGGCGATCTCCATGGTCTTGATCTGATCGATGCGCTGACACGTACCGGCGATCGCGAACGGCACCAGGTCGGTGGCGAAGCCGGGGTCGACACCGGTGATGAACACGCTTGAATTACCCGACTGAGCAGCTTCTTCGACCCGTGCGATGGCCTTCTCCGGCATGGCGCCCCAGGGGAATTGCAGGCCGCCCGGGGCCGAGCCGACCACGTTGATCCCGGCGGCCAGTGCGGCCATCACATCGCGGGTGGCTTCCACGGGGCGGGTGTCACCCATCGCGCAGTACACCAGGCAGTCCGGTTTGGCGGCGATCGCGGCATCGATGCCCAGCGTGGCGGTGACCCCGGTGACGCCGCCCAGCCCGGCCAGTTCGCCGGCGTCCAGGCCGACCTTCGCCTCGGTCGAGGTGCCCACCGCGACGAGTTCGAACCTGGGGTCGTCGATGAGCTGGATCAGGGCCAACCGGCCGCAGTTTCCGGTGCCGACGATCGCCACGCGAATGGCCATACAGGTCTCCTCAAGGTGTGCGGTCTAGTCGCAGTATGCCGATCCGGTGCCAAAATTGGAACAGGTTCTAATTTCGCGCTGCAGGCGGTAGCCTCACCCGTCATGGGACGGGTAGACGGAAAAGTGGCACTCATCAGCGGCGGCGCGCGGGGTATGGGCGCGGAGCACGCCCGCGCGCTGGTCGCCGAAGGCGCCAAGGTGGTGATCGGGGACATCCTCGACGACGAGGGCAAGGCGCTGGCAGCCGAACTCGGAGATTCGGTCCGCTATGTACATCTCGATGTCACCGAGGAAGACCAGTGGAACGCCGCGGTGGAAACCGCCACCTCGGAGTTCGGCCTGCTCAATGTGCTGGTGAACAACGCCGGGATCGTCGCGCTCGGCCAGATCGGCAAGTTCGATATGGCCCAGTGGCAGAAGGTGATCGACGTCAACCTGACCGGCACTTTCCTGGGCATGCAGGCCAGCGTCAAGGCGATGAAAGCCGCGGGCGGCGGTTCGATCATCAACGTCTCGTCCATCGAGGGACTGCGCGGTGCGGCCATGGTGCACCCGTACGTGGCCTCCAAGTGGGCCGTGCGCGGTCTGACCAAGTCGGCGGCGCTGGAGTTGGGTTCCAAGCAGATCCGGGTCAACTCGATCCACCCGGGATTCATCCGGACCCCGATGACCGAGCACTTCCCCGAGGACATGCTCACAATTCCGCTGGGCCGGCCCGGACAGCCCGACGAGGTCTCCAGCTTCGTGGTGTTCCTGGCCAGCGATGAATCCCGCTACGCCACCGGCGCCGAGTTCGTCATGGACGGTGGCCTCGTCAACGACGTCCCGCACAAGCTCTGAGGGCGCACCGGCCGCACGCGGCGGTACCGACCACGGCAGAATGACCCGCCAGGGCATCGACTCATGGACGCGGTGCCGCACCGGTCTGTGAGGAGCTGCCCATTTCCGCCCGGAATCGCCGCGCCGGCCTGAGCCTTCGGGCCAGAATGGTGGGCTTCGTCCTCGCCGCAGTGCTGCTGTTCTCGCTGTGCGCGGCCGATTTCCCGCCGTTCGCCAAGCCGGAGCCGCCATCCGGGCGGATAGAACTGGCGCAGGGCTGGCAACTGGCGTCGGCGCGCACCACGACCGCCGACGGCGCCGCGATGTCCACACCCGGCGAGGTGGATGCCGATTGGCACCCGGTCAAACAGATGCCGTCCACCGTGCTGGGGGCGCTGCAGGAGGACGGCACCTATCCGGACCTGTACGTGGGGGACAACCTGGCCGATGTGCCGGACGACCTGTTCCGGCAGGACTGGTGGTACCGCACGACCTTCACCGCGCCGCAGGGCAGTTCCAGCTACCGGCTCGATTTCCCCGGCATCAACTACCGCGCCGAGGTGTGGCTCAACGGCACGATGATCGCGGGCAGTTCACTGCTGGTGGGCATGCACACGATCCACGAGATCGACGCGACCCAGTGGATCAACCCCGGGGGCCTCAACACGCTGGCGGTCAGGGTGACGCCCGAACAGGCGTTACAGGACATCGACGGCGTCGAGCTCGCCGACAGCTGGTGGGACTGGCTCAACTGGAACCGCATCGGCTACCAGGGCCCGGACAAGAACCCGCTGCGGGGCAATTCCTATGTGGCCGACCGCAATGCCGGCATCTTCAAACCCGTCTACCTGAGCTACTCGGGACAGGTCGTGCTCAGTGACCCACTGGTCACCACCGAGCTACCGCTACCCGCCACCGACTCTGCCCGGCTCACCGTCTACTCCGACATCCGCAACACCGCCGACGTACCGATGCGCGGTGTGGTCCGGGCCCGCATCACCCGGCCCGGCAAACCGGCCATCTCGGTCGATCAACCGGTCAGCCTGGCGCCGGGGGAGAGCCGTGAAATCCGGTTCGACCCCGATACTTTCGCTGCCCTGCGGGTCAACAACCCCGACCTGTGGTGGCCCTACACCATGGGCAGGCCCGATCTGTATGACCTGCGGCTGGAGTTCCTGCGGTACGGCCGGCCCACCGACACCGTGGACTCCCGGTTCGGTATCCGCACCGTGGCCCAGCATCGCGACAACGACGAGCAGTTCCCCGACCTGGGCCGCGGCGGCAGCTTCTACCTGACGGTCAACGGGCGCGACTTCCTGGTGCGGGGGGCGGCTTATACGCCCGACCTGTTGTTCCAGTACGACCCGCAGCGTGAGGACGCCATCCTCGGATACGTCCGGGACCTGGGTTTGAACATGCTGCGGCTGGAGGGGAAGTTCCCGGGCGACAACATCATCGAGCGCGCCGATGAGCTCGGCATCCCGCTGATGTACGGCTGGATGTGCTGCAACCAGTGGGAGAAGTGGTGGCAGTGGGATGACGAGGATCGGCGCGTGGCCGACGAGAGTATGCGCTCGCAGATCCTGTCTCTGCGCGGGCACGCGTCGGCGTTCCTGTGGGCCAACGGCAGCGACGGCAAGCCCCCGGCACCGGTGCTCGAGGGGTATCACG
The DNA here is from genome assembly GCF_003855255.1 of Mycolicibacterium nivoides. Classification (NCBI taxonomy): domain Bacteria; kingdom Bacillati; phylum Actinomycetota; class Actinomycetes; order Mycobacteriales; family Mycobacteriaceae; genus Mycobacterium; species Mycolicibacterium nivoides. The sequence continues at coordinate 1,769,576 of NZ_CP034072.1, forward strand.
GGATCCTTCGCGATCTGCACTGGCCCAACACCGTCGTCGACACGGTGTCGTCCCTGGCCCGCGATGCCAACGGGGAACCTGACTGGGACGGCATTCACATGGCGGGCCCGTACACGTGGCGCCCGCCGAGCTACTGGTTCAGCGGCCAGTATCAGGCCACCCGCGGCTCCAATGCCGAACAGGGCGACAACGAACACATCCCGCCGTTCGCCAGCCTGCAGAAGTTCATCCCGCCGGACAAACTCTGGCCGATCAACGAGGCGTGGTACTTCCACGCCGGGGCCAACCCGAGCAACGCCGCGCTGGAGAGTATCCGGACCGCGGTGGTCCAGCGCTACGGATCCTCGCGCGGCGCAGAGGAGTTCGCCCGCAAAGCGCAACTGGCCCACTACGAGTCGACGCGCGCGCAGTTCGAGGCGTTCGCGGCCGGCGGGTGGGACAACCACAAGATGACCATCTACTGGATGCTCAACAATCACTGGCCGTCGTTCTTCGGTCATCTCTTCGACTACTACCTGCGGCCCGGCGGCGCCTACTACGGGGCCAAGAAGGGTCTGCGTCCGCTGTCGGTGGTGTTCGACTCCTATGCCACCGGCGACCACGACACCGCCCATGTGTCGGTGGTCAATCAGTCCCCGCGGGAGCGGACGGGCCTTCGGGTACGGGTGCGGACCTACGACCTGACCGGACGGATGCGCGACGACCGGAGTTCGGATGTGCCGGCCGTGCCGTCGAACGGCGTCGTGCCCGGGTTGTCGCTGCCGCGGCTGGCAGCCGACTCCCCGGTGGTGTTCGTCCGCTGTGAACTGCTCGACGAGAACGGCGCCGTCGTGGCCGACAACACCTACTGGCAGTCGCAGCAACTCGACGATGTCGGCCCTCCGGTCAACGACCAGGCGTTCGACCTCGTACAGAGCAGCTGGGCCGACATGACCCCGCTCAACACCATGGCGCAGGCACCCCTGCAGGTGACCGCGCACCGGACCGAATCAGCCGACGGCAGTGCCAGCGTGCTGATCCAGCTGCACAACCCCGGCCGGCAGATCGCGTTCTTCGAACGCGCCGAGATCACCACCACCCGCGACGGTGACGAGATCCTGCCGATCGAGTACTCCGACAATTACGTCACCGTCTACCCGGGGGAGACGGTGGAGGTCACCGGCACGGTGCCCGGGTCGGAGCGTGGACCCAACTGGGTCCGGGTCGGCGGTTACAACAGTGCGCCGACGGTGGTGCCGATCGACCAGCGGGCACGGCGATAGGATCGGCTGATGACCACAACCGATGAGCGCCATGAGGTAGGACAGCTGGCCGAGAGCGGCGGATGGGTGCACCGTGACCTCGACCGCGTGGACGTCTACCAGCGCGGCGCGAACCGGATCAGGGTGGTGTGGCAGGGCCCGACCACGATCAGCGGGGCGACGCTGTACCAGGACGACATCATGACCACCTACACCCGCGAACTGGCGACCGTGAACGCGTGGCTCAAGCGCTGATTCGCTAGCCGCCGGATCGGGTCGGCCGAAATTCGGTCGCATTGTCCGGTGACGGTGTGGCACCGTCGGATTCCGTGATCGACAACGTGTCTTCCCCGGCAACAACTCTCACTCTGCACAGCGTCACCGACGCCGACTGGGCGGGCATGGCCCTGCTCGGCAACACCGCATTCGGTGAGGTCAACCATCCCGATTCGATGTCGGCGTGGCAGCAGATGGTGCCCGCCGACGGCGGCGTGGTGATGCGTGATGGTGGCGGCGACGGCGACATCGTCGGCCAGTCGATCTACATCGATCTCACCCTGACCGTTCCGGGTGGCGGGGTGCTGCCCGCGGCGGGTATCAGCTACGTGGCCGTCGCTCCCACTCATCGGCGGCGGGGGATCCTGCGGTCGATGTACACCGAGTTACACCAGCGGATCGCCGATGCGAAGTATCCGATCGCCGCGCTCACCGCGAGCGAAGGCGGGATCTACGGCCGGTTCGGCTACGGCCCGGCCACCACCGTGCACCTGATGACGATCGACCGCCGATTCGCCCAGTTCCATGCCTCCGTCCCCGACCCGGGCGGTGTTCGCCTGGTCAAACCCGCCGAGCACCGCGATGCCCTGGCCGGGATCTACGACCGCTGGCGACTGCGGACGCCGGGCGGTCTGGCGTGTCCGACGCCCCTGTGGGACGACCTCCTCGCCGATCGGGAGAACACCCGCGACGGCGGTTCCGAATTGTTCGCGTTCCTGCATCCCGACGGCTATGCGCTGTACCGGGTGCACGGCGAGGAGTCCCGGACGCTGCGAGTACGCGAGGTCACCGCAGTGACGCCCGACGCCCACATCGCACTCTGGCGGGCCCTGCTGGGGATGGACCTCATGGAGAAGGTGAGCATCTGGACTCATCCGGGCGAGGTCGTGCCCTATCTGCTGACCAACCCGCGACTGGCCCGGGTGACCTCGAGCAGCGACGATATGTGGGTCCGGATCATGGACGTCCCGGCTGCCCTTGAGGCCCGCCGGTACCAGGCCGACCTCGACACCGTGCTGGACGTCACCGACGGTTTCCGTGACGACGGCGGACGGTACGCCCTGAAGATCCGCGACGGCCGGGCCCGGTGTACGCGCACCGACGCTCCGGCCGACATCGAACTCGACCTGGACGTACTCGGCAGCCTCTATCTGGGCAGCCACCGCCCCGAGTCGTTTGTCGCCGCAAACCGGTTGCGCGGCAAGGACTCAGAGATGGTGCAGCGGCTCGGTGCGGCCTTCGCGAGCGATGTTCCGGCCGAACTGGGCTACAGCTTCTGAGCGGCGGCGAGAGCTTGCTGCGTAGTGTTCAACGGGTGAGCGCGCGTGCAGGCATCGTCGTTACCGGAACAGAAGTACTCACCGGAAGGGTTCAGGACCGCAACGGTCCGTGGCTCGCCGACCAGCTCCTCGAGCTCGGGGTCGAACTGGCCCACATCACCATCTGCGGTGACCGTCCCCGGGACATCGAGGCACAGTTGCGGTTCCTGGCCGCCGAGGGTGTGGACCTGATCGTGACGAGCGGCGGGCTCGGGCCGACCGCCGACGACCTCACCGTCGCGACGGTCGCCGGGTTCTGCGGTCGGGAACTCGTTCTCGACGAGGCCATGGAGGAGCGGATCGCGGCCATCCTGCGCAAGCTGATCGGCGACCGTCCCGGCGTGGATTTCGACGCGGTGCGCGCCGCCAACCGCAAGCAGGCCATGGTGCCCGTCGGTGCGGAGGTTCTCGCGCCCGTGGGCACTGCCCCCGGTGTCGTGGTCGGTGGCAGCCCGACGGTCGTCGTTCTGCCCGGCCCGCCCCGGGAGTTGCAGCCGATGTGGCACACGGCTGTCGCGACCGAGGCTGTGCAGCAGGCTATTTCGGGCCGTACCCGCTACCGGCAGGAAACGGTGCGGATGTTCGGCCTCGCCGAATCCGGTCTGGCCGAGACTCTTCGCGACGCAGAGGCCACGATCGCAGGTTTCGACGCACTGGAGATCACCACCTGTCTGCGCCGCGGTGAACTCGAGATCGTCACCCGGTACGAGCCCGACGCCGCCGGCACCTACCAGGATCTGCTGATGTTGCTGCGCGACCGGCACGGTGCCGCGCTGTACTCCGAGGACGGCACGACGGTGGACGAGCAGGTGGCCGGCCTGTTGGCCGGGCACCGGATCGCCACCGCGGAATCGTGCACCGCCGGACTGTTGGCCGCCCGGTTGGCCGACATCCCCGGTTGCTCGGATTACCTCGCCGGTGGGGTGGTCAGCTATTCGAACGAGGCCAAGGCCGAACTGCTGAACGTGGATCCGCTGCTGATCACCGAGTACGGCGCGGTATCCGAACCGGTGGTCGAATCCATGGTCACCGGCGCGTTGCACCATTTCGGCGCCGATACCGCGGTGGCCATCAGCGGTATCGCGGGTCCGGACGGCGGCAGCCCGGAGAAGCCCGTCGGCACCGTGTGTTTCTCGGTCCGGGCCGGGTCGGCGGGGATCACCCGCACCCTCCGACTCCCGGGCAACCGATCCGATATCCGCGAGCGGGCCACGACGGTGGCGATGCACCTGTTGCGCCGGGCACTCACAGACGGCGGCGACTGACCCGTCGTCAGCCCAGCGGCGCAACAGCGGCTTCGGCCGGCGCCGCCGGCCGTCGCGTGCGGTGTCGGCGGGACGCACCGGCCGTCACCCGCCGCACGATGGACGGATGCATCAGCCGGCTGGGCGGATCGACCAGGTTCATCACCCGGAAGAACGCCTCGGTGACCACTGGATCGTCCTCGGCGGCCGTGAGCACCCGCTCGGTGTACCAGTTGGACAGCCGCACCGACATCGGGCGGGGCCCGGGTATCTGCGGCATGGCCAGATCGGCGCCGCAGGCCATCTGCCATGCTGTGTTGACGCAGCCGGCAGCGGCCCGCAGGAATCGGCGGCCCAGATCGTCGCCGCCGCGGGCCAGGCAGTCGCGCAATGCGAGCGCCTCGAGCGCGGCCACCGACATGCCCTGGCCGTACACCGGATTGAAGCTGCAGATCGCGTCACCGAAGACCAGCAGGCCATCGGGGAACCGGGTCAGGCGCTCGTAGCGCCTGCGCACACTCGCCGGATAGCGGAAGGTCGCCGGCGAGCCCAGCGGTTCGGCGCTGCGCAGTGCCGCGACGGTCTCGGCGGGGAACAGGTCCTCGACAAACGCGATCATCCCGGCCAGATCGGTGGGCGGTTCCCGGCCGGTCATCCCGGCCGTGGTGAGCAGCCAGGTGTCATCCTCGTAGGCGAATAGCGAACCACCGCAAGGCTTTTCGGGAACGGTGCCGACGAGGGTGAGCCGGTCGCGCGGAACGTCGTCGCCGAAGCGCAACAGTTGGCTGGAATAGGCCACCTGCACCGCTATCCGGTGCTCGGGTGGCCGGCCGAATCCGGCGCTCTCCAGGAACGCCGGTGTCCGTCCGGCGCGGCCCATGGCGTCGACGATCAGGTCGGCGGATATCGCCTGCCCGGCGCCACCGTCCCGATCGGCCACCAGGACGCTGGTAACCCGCCGGGTGTCGTCCATCAGCAATTCGACCGCATCGTGACCGTCGAGGAAGCGGACGTTGCCGATGGCACGCACCCGGTCCCGCACGTGGGCTTCCAGGAACGGCCTGCTGGCCAGATACGACTCGATCGGTCGGGACGGCTGCCCGTTCAGGTTGAGGGTGTGACCGCTCAGCGTCAGGGAGATCAGGGACAGATTCGCCCCGTCGAGCACGGTGGCTCCGTCGGCCGCGAGCTCCTCGGGGAGCCCGGGAAACAGTTCGGCGAGCGCCTGCAAGCCGCCGCTGAGCAGCCCATGGGCATGCCGGCCCTGCGGGACGCCGCGCCGCTGGACCGGACCGTCGGGCAGCACGTCGCGCTCCACGAGCGTGACGGTGTCGAAGAAGTCGGCCAGCGCCCGGGCGGCCAGCAGCCCGCCCATGCTCGCGCCCAGCACCACCGCGTGTTTGCCGATCGTTGTCATTGCCGACCTCCGGACCCGCTGGCACATCGCCAGTTGTTCGAAGTATCGGAGCAGGCCGGGGCCGGGCCTAGAGTAGTGCGCTACTCGAAGATCAGCGGGTCACCGGTATCGAGCGCAACGCCTCGTCGACGCATGCCGGCCAGGTGCCCTCATCGAGGATGGTGACCGCGCGCGCCCCGTAGGCGCTGGAGATGACGACATCCGGTTGCAGGCCGGCCAACAGGTGCAGGCTTTCGGCCATCACTGTCGCGTCGCCGATGCCCGGGATCACGAACGTCGACCATCGACCGTCGGCGGCGACGAACATGGTGTCCCCGGTGAACAGATAGCGGCCCTGGGCGCCCTCGACGAGATAGCTCGTGCTGCCCGGAGTGTGACCAGGGGTGGGGATCACCTCGACACCACGGTCATCGATGTGCCGGGAGGACAGCGGTACGTCGATCGGGCTGTGCTTTTCGATCGTGTCGCGTTCGGCGGCCGGCGCGTGCAGTCGGGAGCCGAACCGCCCGGCGATGCGCGCCAGCATCGGACCTGCCTCGTCCTGGTGAGACAGATAGTGGTCGCCGACCCCGCCGAGTGAATCGAGCGTGGCGAAATCCGCGTCGCCGGCCGGGCAGTAGAACAGCGCGTTGTGCCCGCCCGGTGTCCACAGGTAGGCATGTGTGCTCAAACCCGGAAACGGTGTGTCGGTGCGGGTTTCCCACAGGTCGGTCCGGATCTGGGTCATGGAGGTTGCCATGACGCCAGCCTCGCCCCTGAACAATGGTTGAGGTCAAGCCTCGGACGAGCTCAGTCGGTGCTCGCCTTGTCCCACGTCGAGATCATGGTGCCCATGATCTCCTCGGCGCAGCCCAGTCCACCCAGGTGGCTTTCGTAGGGCAGCTCGGTCATGACCGCGTCGGGCAGCCGGGAGACCACATGCTGACCGTGGGCGAACGGCACGATGTGGTCGTGGTCGCCGTGCCACCAGCGCACCGGAACCTTGACCTCGTCGAGCCGGAAGCCCCAGTCGCGCTCGAACACCACGATGTCGTAGAACGGCGCGGCCAGCTGCTTGCGGCTGCCGTTGAGCAGGTCGTCGAGGAACATGGCCTTGAACTCGGGCCGGCCGAGCATGCGCCGGTCGCCCTCGGGGGAGATCCGTGCGTAGATCTCCAGGGCCGGAGAGGCGACCGGACGGATCAACCGGATCAGCCCGGATGCGGCCAACCGGATCGGCGCACCGGCCACCTCCAGGATCGGCGCGATCACCGCACCGAGTTGCATCAGGGGACTGCTGATCGCGTCGGGCCCGACCATCGGGGCCACACCGCCGAGCACCCCGGCCGCCACCACCCGGTCGGGCATGGCGGCCGCGGTGGCCAGCGTGTAGGGGCCACCACCGGACAAGCCGATGACGGCCATCTTGTCGATGCCCAGCGTGTCGGCGATGGTGCGCAGATCCTCACCGAAATCCAGGACACAGTGGTACTGGTGCGGTGTGGACGAACCGATGCCCGGTCGGTCCACCCCGATCAACCGGATGTGGTTCTGCTCGGCGTAGATCCGGGCCTCGGTCGGGATCTGCCTGCGGGCGCCCGGGGTGCCGTGCAGCCAGAAGACCGCACGGCCCTGCGGGTCGCCGAACTCGGCGAACCCGAGCTGCCGACCGTCGCCCACGGCGACATTGCCCTCCAGTTTGGGGCGATCGATCGGGATGACCATCCTCGTGCGCCTTGACTCGCCGGGTCCGCGACTAGCCCGTGACGGACGCGTCGTAGATGGACTGGATGGACTTGTCCAGCGTGGCGTTGAACTCGTCGTCGCTCTGCTGGGCCGACAGACCCTCGGTCAGCGCGCGGCTGAAGCTGGCGATCACACCGGTGTTCTCGGCCAGCAGCTTGTTGGCCTCATCGCGTGAGTAGCCACCGGACAGCGCCACGACCCGCATCACCTTCGGATGCTCGACCAGCGACTGGTAGTGGTTGGCCTGGGTCGGCAGGGTCAGCTTGAGCATGACCTTCTGGTCGGCGGGCAGCGCGTCGAGGTTCTTGGTGATCTCGTCGCGGAGCAGGTCCTCGGCCTCGGCCTTGTCGGAGATCGAGATGGTGACCTCGGGCTCGATGATCGGGATCAGACCGTGCGAGAGCACCTGCTTGGCCACCTCGAACTGCTGGGCGACCACGGCGGCGATACCGTCGGCGTTGGCCGCGCCGATCACCGAGCGCTCCTTGGTGCCGAAGATGCCGTTCTTCGCCGCGCGGGCCAGCAGGTCGTCCAGGCCGGGCATCGGCTTCATCACCTGCACGCCGTCAGCGACGTCGGCCAGGCCCTTGTCGATCTTCAGCAACGGAACCACGCCCTTGTCCTCCCAGAGGTAGGTCGCGGTGGGCTTGCCCTCGATGGAGCGGTCCATGGTCTGCTCGAACAGGATCGCGGCCAGCACCCGGTCGCCGTTGAACACCGGGGAGGTGATGATGCGCGAGCGCATCTGGTGGATCAGGTCGAACATCTCCTCCTCGGAGGAGTAGGCGCTCTCCTCGACCCCGTAGAGACGCAGGGCCTTGGGGGTGGACCCACCGCTCTGGTCGAGCGCGGCGATGAAGCCCTTGCCCGTGGTCATCTTGTCGGCCTGCTGCTGGTTCACCATGAGGTTGTCTACTCCTTCGAAGACGGCGTCCTGCTGTTGTTGTGCTGTTGAGGGCGCACACCGCCGGTGGCGCACAGTTCGACTCAGAGGATATGCGGCTACTTCGCGGCGGTAGCGCCCACCCATCGAGCCGGCGTCCGGGTGGCCCACGGCGCAGCCTGCTCGAGCTGACCGGCCAGGCTGAGCAGGATCGTTTCGTCGGGGGCCATCAGCTGTACACCGATCGGCAGGCCGTCGCGGGTCTGGCCCAAAGGCAGGGAAATCGCAGCCCAACCGGTCACGTTGGCCAGTGCCGTCCATCCGGTGGTGGCGAACTCGACGTCGAAGAAGGCCCGGGTGGTGCCCCGGGGCTGATTCAGCAGCCCGTACGGCGGCGGACCGGTCAGCAGAGTCGGCACCAGGAGCACGTCGTGACCTGCCATGCCCGCGGCGAAGCGGCGTGTCTGGGCATGGATGTCCGAGATGGCGTCGGCATAGGCCAGACCCGTCGTGGTGAAGCCCTCGCGGATCATCACCCAGGTGCTGGGCTCGAACTCGTCCTCGCGGGGCGCCCGGCCCAGATGTGCCCGGGCCAGATCGTGAAGCTGTGCGTTGCTCACGGTGTGCAGCACCGCGACGGCGTCGGCGACGGCGTCCGCATCGATCGTGGGAGCCCCGGGGGTGAGGTGGTGTCCGAGGCTTTCCAGCACACGGCCGGCCGCTTCGACGGCCGACACCACCTCGGGGTCGATCCGGCCGGTGGGAAACGGCGACGAGGTGGCGATCAGGATGCGCTGCGCCGACGGTGTTCGTGCGGCTGCGTCGAGGAAGGAGAACGCCGGGACGGCGGCGCTGTAGGGATCGCCGGGTGCGGAGCCGGCGATGATGTCCAGCAGGGCCGCGCTGTCGCGCACCGTGCGGGTCAGCGCGTGGCTGTTCACCAGGCCTTCGAGTCCGTGGCCGCCGTCAGGGGCGAAGGAGGATCGTCCTCGGCGTGGTTTGAGGCCGACGACGCCACAGCATGAGGCCGGTACCCGAATGGAGCCCGTGCCGTCCCCGCCCGAGGCCGCGGGCACCACTCCCGCGGCCACCGCTGCCGCCGATCCGCCGCTGGATCCACCCGGGGTGACGGCGGCGGACCACGGGTTCACCGTGGGGCCGAACAGTAACGGCTCGGTGGTGCAGTGGTTGCCCCATTCCGGGGTGTTGGTCTTACCGAACACGACCAGGCCGGCATCCAGGTACCGATCCACGGTCCAGGCGGATTCCGTTGAGACATGGTCGCGCAACGCGCGTGACCCCATCGCTTCGCGGGTACCGGCCAGCGCTGCGCCGAGATCCTTGAGCAGGAACGGCACCCCGGTCAGAGGCCCCGCCCGCCCGTTGCGCAGCACACCGGACGCATCGAGTGCGGCGGCTTGTGCGCGGCCTCTGTCGAACAGGTCGGTGATCACCGCGTTGAGACTGCGCGTCGCCTCGACCCGGGTGATCGCGGCGTCGAGTAGCTCGACGGCACTGATCTCACCGGCGGCCGCCAGCGCCGCCTGCCCGACCCCGTCGGTGTGGGCTAGTTCGAAGGCGGACGACGAATCCATCTCACATCACTCCGGAGATCGCTGGTGGTGTCTGTCGGTGCACTGATACGAGTCACCTCGAGCGCGATGAGAACTTCGATCGCGGTGACGACCAGACCCGCGAAGTACATCCACTTGAGAGTCGGATCTGGTTGTGCGGCAAAGTAAACGATCAAGAAGATCGGCCCGACGATACCGGCGATGAACACCATGGCCTGGATACGTAGGTACCGCCAGAATGTGGACATCGATCTCCCGCCGCATGGCCGATGAGCGGCCAGCTTAGCGCGGTTACCGCGGTGCGACGACGACCGGCGTGGACAGGATCTCCCGGTACTCGATCATCGGTTCGCGTTTGAGGACCGCACTACCCGAGGTGACGAGCAATTCGGTCGGCGAGACCGCGTAGTTGACCTGGTAATTGCGCGCCACGAATCGGCGGCCAGAGGTGACATCGGCCGATGCCGCCAGAGCGGCCCGGTCGGAGAGCCGGACGCCGTGGTATTCGAGCCAGCCTGTGCGGTCCAGGCAGATCACCACCAGCGAGCGTTCGGTTCGGCCGATGGCCCGGGCCGTCTGGGTGTCGCGGCACCGTGCCGCCGAATCGACGAATCCCGAGCCGTCGGACGCGAACGCCGCGATGGCCGGAGCGACGGCCCGCTCGGAGAAGCTTCGGAGCGGCTGCCGGTTCGGTTTCACCTCGTAGGTCCTCGCGCCTACGGCATACACCGAATCCCTGGACGAGAATTTGGAGGCAAGCGTCGTGAGGATGACGAATGCGGTGAGCATGGAGCTGACCACGGCCGCGGCGGCCACGCCGATGCCGACGGGCAGCCAGCGTCGTTCCGGTGCCTTCCGGTGCCGTCCACGGCGAGCCGGCTGATACGGCGCATGCGGTGTCGAAACTGGGCAGGTGACCAAGCTTGCTCCCGGGGAACGGCGGTGTGATGGGCGTGGCACAGGCGACAGGCGCTGACGCGAGCTCATATTGTGCACGATGAGGTGGGGCGCTGTGGGTAACACCCGGGAATTCGGCGAAATCCGAATCCGGTGTGGGACTGTCGCGCAGTTGCGGTGAAATTAGCTCGGCAACAGTGAGATTCGTCCTCATATCGTGGTATTGAGCCAGTGCGCCGCAGGCAGAAGCGATTTGGGGCGTTCGTCCGGAACGCGGCCGGCAACGCCACTCCGGGTTCGCGACTGCCGCACGCCATTCACGTCACGCCGATTCAAACCGGTAGGTCCCGAGACGAACCTCGTTAGCGTCGAATCGCCGATATGAGCAGCTGCTTTCGAGGGAAGTATGGCGATGTCTACTACTGAACTGTCTTCATCTGAACTGTCTTCTGTTGAAGTGTCTTCGTCCGGACTCACGATCAGTCCGTTGTCGGGATACACCGGGGCATTGATCGACGGGGCCGATCTGTCGGCGCCGCTGTCACCCGAGCACGTCGCCGCGATCCGGGCCGCACTGCACCAGTGGAAGGTGGTGTTCTTCCGCGGACAAGACCTCGACCACGCATCCCAGATCGCGTTCGGTGCCCAGTTCGGCGAGGTGACCCCCGGCCATCCCTACGAGGGCGACTCTGCCCCAGCCGGATTCCCGCAGATCCACACCGTATCCCCGGCCGCCTACGACCACCGCTACGGCACCAAGTACCGCAAGCGGCAAAGCCCGAACGGTCCTGGCTGGCATGCCGATGTCACCCCGCTGATCAACCCACCGTCGCATTCGATACTGCGGGCAGAGCAGGTGCCCGACTACGGCGGTGACACCCAGTTCACCAATGTTGCTGCCGTATATGCGGGTCTGTCGCCATCGGTTCAGGCCCTCGTCGGCGAGCTACGCGCCGAGCATCGCTTCGGCTCGACGACGTCGGCCGACCGCAGCACCGAGAAGATCGGCGATCTGGTGCGCAGCAATCCTCTCGCCACCATCCACCCGGTGGTCCGGGTGCACCCGGACACGGGGGAGAAGGTGCTCTACGTCAACCCGTCCTTCACGCGCGAGATCGTCAATCTCTCGCCCCGGGAGAGCAGGCACCTGCTGGATCTGCTGTTCGAGGAGATCGCGCGGCCCGAGTACTCGGTGCGGTTCAAGTGGGAACCGGGCAGCGTGGCGTTCTGGGACAACCGGGCCGCGCTGCACCTGGCCCCGCGCGACTTCGAGCATGTCGAAGGCGACCGGGTGCTGCACCGCATCACTCTGGTGGGCGACGTTCCGGTGGGTCCCGATGGTGTTGCCTCGGAGTCGATTTCGGGCGACTACTTCGGGGCCGCCTGAGATGTCCGTCCTGCTGTCGAGGCCAGGGGGAGCCCCACCCACCGACGCACCGATCGGGCTCGTCGATCCCCGGGCGGCGGTGCGGCGGGTGCAGCGCAAGCCCGTGGTGCCGCGCGCGGTGCAGCGGCTTCTGGGTCCGGTCCTGTTGGTGGGCATGTGGCAACTGTTGTCCACCGTCGGGATCTTCGACGAGCGCACGGTGCCGCCGCCGACCCGGGTTCTCGATGCGGCCTGGACGCTGATCGCCGACGGGACTTTTCAGGACCATCTGACCGCGAGCCTGTTACGGGTCGGATATGGGCTCGTGTTCGGTATCGTGCTCGGACTCGGGTTGGCCCTGATCTCGGGGCTGTCCCGGATCGGGGAGAACTTCGTCGACGCCAATATGGAAGTGCTGCGCGCGGTTCCGAACTTCGCACTGGTGCCTCTGCTGATCGTGTGGTTCGGCATCAGCGAGGTCCCGAAGATCCTGTTGATCACGCTGGCCGTCGCCGTCGCGATCTACATCAACACCTTCAGCGCGATCCGCAGCGTCGATGCCGCGCTGGTGGAGGCGGCCCGATCCTTCGGAGCAGGCCGGACCGAGATGATCTACCGGGTCATCATCCCCGGATCGCTGCCCGGGTTTCTGGTCGGCCTGCGCCTGGCCCTGACGGCGTCCTGGTTGTCGTTGATCTTCGCGGAGACCATCAACGCCAAGAAGGGTCTCGGCCGGATGATGACCGACGCCCGCGAATACTTCCAGATCGACATCGTCTTCGTGTTGATCGCGGTCTACGCGATTCTCGGGCTGATCTCGATTCTCGTGGTGCGGTTCCTCGAGGGTCGCCTGCTCACCTGGAGGCGGGCCTATGACGGAGACTGACACGCTCACGACCACTGTCGGTACGTCGTCGGTGGTGATCGCCCGCGACGTCCGGAAGAGGTTCGGGGACAACGTCATCATCGACGGCCTCGATCTGGAGATCCGGGCAGGCGAGTTCGTCGCCCTGTTGGGCCGGAGCGGTTCGGGCAAGAGCACTTTCCTGCGGGCTCTGGGTGCGCTCGACAGTGACGTGGACGGTTACCTGCGGGTGCCCGAACGGCGCGCGATCGTTTTCCAGGATTCCCGCCTGCTGCCGTGGCAGCGGGTGCTCGCCAACGTGACGATCGGATTGCCCGCCAACGGTGTCGTACAACAACGGGCGCTGGCGGCGCTGGGCGAGGTCAATCTGGCGGACAAGGCGAAGGCGTGGCCGCGCACGTTGTCCGGTGGCGAAGCGCAGCGCGTCGCCCTGGCCCGGGCCCTGGTACGCGAACCGCAGTTGCTGCTGCTCGACGAACCCTTCGGCGCACTTGATGCCCTCACCAGGATCAAGATGCACGGGCTGCTGATGGACCTGTATCGCAGGCACACCCCGGCGGTTCTGTTGGTGACCCATGACGTCGATGAGGCGATCCTGCTCGCCGATCGCGTGATCGTCCTGACCGACGGTGTCATCTCTCTCGACGTCGACGTCGACGTCACGGTGCCGAAGCCCAGGGCCCGGGACACCCACGAATTCGCCACGCTGCGAAAGCGATTGTTGTCCGAACTCGGTGTATCCGAAGACAAGGAATAGTCACATGTCATTTGGTGGTCGGGCGCGGCGGGGTTCGGCTGTGCTGTTGCTGATCCCGTTGTTGCTCAGCGCGTGCGGGTTGTCCGACGACGAGGCCGGCGGTGCCATCGACACGGTGAAGATCGCCGCGAAGACCGAGGTTCCGGCCGGCACCAAGCTGGTCATCGCCGAGCAGAACGGGACGCAGTCACTGCCGTGGAACCTGGCCAATGCCGGCCAGGGGACACCCTACGAGGTCGACTTCGCCGATTTCAGCGGCGGTGCGGCGGTGATCGAGGCGTTGCGCTCGGGTGCGGCCGACGTCGGATCGATCGGCGAGGCGCCGGTTCCGATCGCGGTGGACAGTGGCGTCACCGATCTGGTGACCATCGGGCTGCAGGCGAACCCCGGCACCAGCGGTGGTTACTACCTGGTGGCACGCCCCGACAGCGGAGTGAAGACGATCGAGGATCTTCGCGGCAAGCGGGTGGCCTACCCGCCGGGGTCGGGTCGTCACATGGTCACCGCCGGGCTGCTCAAGCGCCATGGCCTGGACCTGAGAACCGATGTCCAGCCCGTGGAACTGGCTGGGGCAGAAGTGGTTCCGACATTTGCCGCCGGTGCCGTGGAAGCCGCCATCGTGCTGGGCAACCAGTACTACCAATTGGGCGAGCCACCGATCCTCGGTGATGGCAAGGGCATCAACACCGGCATTCAGACGCTGATCGTGCGCCGCGATGTGCTCGACGACCCCGCCAAGGCGGCGGCGATCGGCGATTACGTCGGCCGGGCCGTCGCGGCCAACAACTGGAAAGACACACATGCCGACCAGTGGATCGACGAGTACTACGTCAAGGTGCAGGGCATCACGTTCGACCAGGGCAAGAAGTTGTACGAGGAGGACGGGATCGCCTCGTACTACCCGATCGATGCCGATTCCACCGCGTTGTTCCAGACCGTCGCCGACGGCCTGCACGAGACCGGGACCATCAAGGGCCGGGTCGAGGTCAAGCCGTACGTGGACGGCCGCTACAACGACATCGTCAACGCGCAGAACGAACTCGACAGTGTCACACCGAAATCGCTGAAATCGTAGCGATTTATGCCGTACGAAACAGAGGGGACAACAGATGACTCAATTGGCATCCGCACTGACCATCCGGCCGCAGTCCGGCTGGATCGGCGCCGAGATCCACGGAATCGACCTCACCGCACCGCTACTTGAGGAACACGTGGCCGAAATCCGTGCCGCACTGCTCAAGTGGAAGGTGGTGTTCTTCCGCGACCAGTTCATCGGGCACGACGATCACCTGCGGCTGGCGCGGGCATTCGGCTCACCGACACCGGCGCATCCGCTGTTCGATTCCATCCCCGACCCGGAGTACCCGACGATCTACCCCATCTTCGCCGACCGGTTCAAGGCGCGCTATGGCAGCAGCAGGGGCTACGACAAGGCGAATTGGCATGCCGATGTGACCGCGGCGGTGAATCCGCCTGCCGCGTCGATTCTTCGGGCCGAGGTGATCCCGCCGTACGGGGGCGATACCCAATGGGCGAACACCGTTGCCGCGTATCAGGGATTGTCGGCACCACTGCAGCGATTGGCCGACGGGCTGCGGGCGGTGCACCGGTTCGCGCCCCCGGACGGTACGACGGCCACGGAGGACTATGAGCGTCGGGTTAACCGGCGTCCGCTGCTGACCGAGCACCCCGTGGTGCGGGTGCATCCCGAGACGGGGGAGCGGGCGCTCTACGTCAACCCGGGTTTCACGAGCCATATCGTCGATGTGTCGCCGCACGAGAGTCGCCGCCTGCTGGGTCTGTTCTACGACGAGCTGGTGCGGCCCGAGTACACCGTGCGGTTCAAGTGGGAGCCGGGCAGCATCGCGTTCTGGGACAACCGCTCGACCGTCCACCTGGCACCGTCGGATCTGACCGGCGAGCACGACCGCCGGTTGTATCGCGTGACGCTCGTGGGGGATGTGCCGGTGGGGCCGGATGGCCGGCCATCGCGGGCGTTGGACGGCGAGCCGTTCGAGGCAGCTTGAGGCGGCGAGCCGTTCGAGGCAGCTTGAGGCGGCGAGCCCTAGGCGGCGATCGGTAAATCCGTCAGGCCGGCACCACCACGGTCAGTTCGTCGCCGTCGCGTTCCACGTTCATGCCGGAGCGGCGGGCAACCGCCGCTACGGCGGCGGCATCGTTCGGTTCGGCCCGGGAGCCGGCCAGCGCCCGCGCCAGATGACCCTTGTGGGCCTTGTTGAAGTGGCTGACCACGGTGCGGTGACCGTCGGCGCGTTCGGCCAGAACCTGCACGCGGACGGCGCCGGGGATGCGGCCCAACCCCGCGTAGGAGCCGGAGCGAAGGTCCACGATCAGCTCGCGGGCGGAGAGGTCGGCCAGTACCGGCTCCAGAAGCGGGCGCCAACGCTTGGCCAGGCTCGGTTGTCCGGGCAACTTCGAGGATGCGGACAGCCGGTAGGCAGGCACGTGATCATCGGCGCGCAGGAGGCCGAACAGCGCCGATCCGACGGCCAACCGGCCGCGGGCCCTCGTGGCGGCCGTTCCGCGTAGCGATCCGACGTCGAGGGCGTCGTAGAGCACCCCGGTGTATCGCTCGATCGCCGGCATCGTGGGTGCATCCCGCAGGGCGGCGTTGCGCTCGATTTCAGCGTCCTGGCCGGCGGAGATGCCCAGGGCGTTGCGGCATGCCGGCGGATCGGCGGCGAGTTCGACGAGTTCGCCGATCAGCGACTCGCGCAGCGGAGTGAGTTTCGGCGAGCTCAGATTGTCCAAACGCACCGGGGGGCCATCCCCGCCGGTGCGTTTGGTCTCCGACGGTGGCAGCAGCACGATCACAGCCAGACGTTATCTGACCGATCGTGGCTCGCTGACCACCGACAGGTGTGATCTCAGATGGCGATAGGAGCCGGCACCTCGGGCGCAGGAGGCGCAGGCGGGGGCGGCACGTCCAGCATGATCGGTGCGGGCCCGTCCATCGGGGGCGCCGGTGGCATCGCGTCG